>JAUVHT010000057.1 GCA_030593155.1 Candidatus Bathyarchaeota archaeon | reverse complement strand
GTGTAGAACCGGTCCCCTTCGGCCTCCGGGTACCTGTTCCAGTAGTAGTCGAGATACCGTTCGTCGTCTTTGTAGAGGGTCATGAACATCCCGGGCCAGGGTTTCCGGATGGCTAGGAATCCTTTCTTCTCTTTTGGCATGGGGTTGCCGTCCTCGTCGACTACGACGGGGTCGATGCCGGGCAGGGGGAACGTCGCGGAGCCGGCCTTCAACGGGACGAGTTCGATGCCCGGGGCGGGAGAGATCATGAAGCCCCCGGTCTCGGTCTGCCACCAGGTGTCGCTGATGGGGCAGCTCTCCTTCCCGATGACCGTGTAGTACCACCTCCAAACCTCGGGGTTGATGGGCTCCCCCACAGTGCCCAGCAGGTTCAGGCTGCTCAGGTCGGATTTCTCGGGCCACGTGTCCCCGTACTTCATGAGGAGCCTGAGGAGGGTGGGGGAGGTGTAGAACTTGGTGACCCCGTTCTCCTCGATCATCCTCCAGGTCCTCCCGGGGTCTGGATGGTCGGGGGCTCCCTCGTACATGATGCTGGTGAGCCCCAGAGCGAGGGGGGCGAAGACGATGTAGCTGTGGCCCGTGACCCAGCCGATGTCTGCGAAGCACCACCAGACGTCCTCCTCCTTGACGTCGAAGGCCCATCTCAGGGTTGAGCATATGTAGGTGAGGTAGCCGCCGGTGCAGACCTGTGCCCCCTTGGGCTTCGCCGTGGTCCCCGAGGTGTAGAGGACGTAGAGGATGTGGGAGGACTCTACGGGCTCCGGTGCGATGTATTTCTCGGGGGTATTCTCGATGGCGTCGTGGTACCAGACGTCCCGGCCGGGGGTCATGTCCACATCGTGCTTTGTCCTCGCGACTGTGACGACTTTCCTGACGCTGGGGCACTCCTCGGCGGCCTTGTCGACTATTCCCTTGAGGTCGATGACCCTGCCCCTCCTGAAGACCCCGTCGGCGGTCACGATCACCTCTGCCTCGGTTTGGCGGGTCCTCTCGGCGAGGGCCCCGACGCTGAACCCGGAGTAGATCTGGGTGAAGGGGGCTCCGAGGCGGGCGCATGCGAGCATCGCGACGGGGAGCTCGGGGATCATGGGCATGTACAAGGCGACGAAGGTGCCCTTCCCCACGCCGAGCTCTTTCAGGGCGGAGGCGAAACGGTTCACCTCCCTGTAGAGTTCGGCGTATGTAATGATCCTCTTGTCGCCGGGCTCCCCCTCCCAGATGTAGGCGACCTTGTTCCTCCGCCAGGTGGCCACGTGGCGGTCGAGGCAGTTGTGGCTCGCGTTGAGGGTCCCGCCGATGAACCAGCGGGCGTGCCTATCCTTCCACTCTAGGACCTGGTCCCAACCACTGAACCAGTCGAGCTGCTTAGCCTCCTCGGCCCAGAATCCCTCGGGGTCCTCGATGGAGGATCTCCAGGTCTCCCTCAGCTTCTTTATGGGTTCATACTTCTCGTTCACTGGCAATGCCGATAGGTCTTCTCCGCTCATCGAGATCGAAAGTAATTACATTTTATACAATAAATATAATTTCCGTGTGCAATACGGAAAAAACTGAATTAAACCATTTTGAAAAGTTTCATGTTTCATCCGTAGACGATGCTCATTGAGCCTTGTCCCATCAAGGGAACCTAGCTTGTGCTTACCACTGCCTTAGGTGGGTGACTCGTTCGATTGATCCATAATCTATCCAGACGCGCACAGGATATCATCGATCTCTCAAAAGGGCTGGGGTACTGAACAAGCCCGTGGAATGAGCTGTGTGCGAGCGGCAGCGCCCACACCGATGCGCGATGGGTGGCTCAATGAGAAGATTTATCTCCGTCACCGGCGAGGGTTGGAGTTGTTGGATCGCTCTCTCTGGCTGGGAATGGCTTTTCTAAGAGTCCGCCCCCTGTTTCCCTGATGCGTGGGATGGAGTTCAGGATCCGGACCAGGGCGTCCGATGCGGACGTTGAGCTCTTCGACAGGCTGAACTTCGAGTCCTTCAGGCTCACGTTTCTCAGGGGTGAGGAGCTGAGCGACGAGGAGGCCAGGGTCCGGTTCGATGAGTTCGAGAGGGGCGATCCGCTGGATCCATGGGGGGAGGGTCACGAGGTGTTTTTTGGGGAGGACGGGGCGGGGGTTCCGGTGGGGCTGGTCTGGGTGGCGGACCGGGGGCCGTTCTGGAGGTGGGGGGAGAGGCTGGCCTGGGTGTATAATCTTCACGTGGTTCCCGGGTTCAGGAGGCTGGGGCTCGCCAGGACGTTGCTGGGAGTGGCGGAGGGGTGGGCCCGGTATCGGGGGCTGGGGTCGATAGCCCTACACGTCTCGGCGTGGAACGATGCCGCGAGGAGCCTCTACGAGTCAGCGGGGTATAGTCTCGTCCACGAGCACGAGGAAAGTCGCTTCTACGAGAAAAAACTGTGACCACAACTAGTGGAGGGGGAGGGGGGCCATGCTGATAACCCCTATGAGCGTTCTCCTCGCGAGAGCGCGCGCGTTTAGATTCAATAATTGTGTTTAAAATGGGTTTAATTCTTATTTTATGATTTTAGTGCAGTTCTGGGACGCGCGCATCACCACTTGAGACCTACGCGCGCATTAAGGCTAGAGTTAGGCCAAAGGCTGCCATAGCCATGTTTCTATATTCTCAACGACCTTGCCAATCCCGGGGAAAGGAAAATGAAACGCAGACATCAAGGCGTTCTCTTCAGATGCCATGTTAAGGAGTCGACGACGGCTGAAAACAGCCTGTCCGGGATCAAAATCGACGGCTGAATACCAGTCCAACCGTTCCAGATGTATTGGATGGAGCACCGCGTCAGCCACGATGAATAGCTTCTCATCTCCCGAGGCCACAACCAATGCCATGTGGCCAGGAGTGTGCCCCGGTGCGGAAATCGCAGAGATACCGGGAACGATCTCCTTTTCCCGATCAATCAGTACAAGCTGGCTCCGAATCGGTAGGAGGTTCTTGAGCGCTAAACCTCTCAGCATATTTAGATGTTCATTATCTTTGGATTCGGGTGAAGATTTCTGCGAGGTCCAAAAATTCCACTCGTCTCTCCAAATGACGAAACGTGCATTGGGAAAAGCCGGATTCCCGTCGGTAAGGACGTTGCCGCCAATGTGGTCCGGGTGCGCATGAGTGAGGATGACCGTATCGAAGTCTTCAGGTGCTACGCCTTCTTCCTTAAGATTCTGAAGTAGTTTACCGGTGTTAATATCGAGGTCACCTGCGCCCGTGTCTACTAAAACCTGATGTTCACCTGTGTCAATAGTCATGCATATGTATGGGCTTACCCACTCGGTCCACTTTTCTGGGACGATGTGATGTTCGCGTAGCGTCAATTCAAGAGATTCCTTCGGTGCGTTGGCGAAGAGGAGCTTACCGGGGTTTGGGAACATTGGTGGTTTATATTTGAAGAAGCCGTCGCTGATGGCTGTACATTTAAAAGACCCAATTTTAATTTTGTAACTGGCCACTCACAACTTCTCCTGCTCAGGCTTCTTCGGCCCTTCTCAGGGCGTCCAGTGCCTCTTCCGTCATCCTGTATACGGTCTTCTTGCCCATCCTGCCGTGCTCCTCTATGACTAGCACCCCCTCCCTGAGGAGTCTGCGCTTCTCCCTCTCGCTGAGGATTCCTGCTACTACGTGATCCGAGGTGATCTTCTGGATCTCGTCGTTGTACAGGTGCACGAGGTTCTCGAAGTTCCTGCTCTCCATCCAGTCGAGGGTCTTGGAGGGGACCCCGTGGAAGTCCCTGAGGTGGGCTTGGAAGCGCAGCTCGCTCTCGTAGCGTGCGCCGCAGTGGGGGCAGACGTGTTTGGGCTCCGTCTCGCGGTAGGATTCCCCGTGGACCAGGCGCTCGTGCACGGCTCTCCCTTGCTTGGTGTCGAAGGTGCGCCCGCATCCGGGGTGACGGCAGGTGTTGTACATGACCCTAAACCCCTCGGGTATAGGATGGGTGCTGGAATAAAAGGATTCGATGTTGTCTGGATGGGTGGCCTTATTTGGGCTTGCACTCGGCGCTGTTGCGGTCGCTGTCTTGGTTTTATCAGCTCGTGTGCGAGTGGGTTCTTGTTATTCGTCTTTGAGTGCTCGTTGTAGTTTCATTATCTCTCTTCTGTTGTCTACTGTGGCGGTGAGGGTGAGGAGGTCGAGGGGGGAGAGGACCTGGGTGTGGATCATGGCAGCCTGCTCGTCGGCCCATGCGGGCCAGAGCTGGTCGAAGGCGTCCTGGAGCTCGTTGGCCTTGAGGGCGGCCCGGTAGGTCTTGCGGAGCATCTTCATCTTGTCCTGGAGGCGGGTTCTCATGCTTCCTTTGATGATTCTTCCCATGGTATTGGGGGTGGGGTTGGGGGGTTGATAAACCGAACCCAGTTCCTTGAACCTGGGAGGTGCGTGAATATGACTCAGTGGGCGGCGGGGCCGACGCCGAGGTGGCTGATGTAGTACCGGGTGGGGCTGTAGCCGGGGGTGAGGTGGGCTGAGCGCCTCGGCCGAGCATTGATGTTTTTTAAGCGATAGTGGTCGCCTGCTTCCGCTCAAACCAGAAGAGAGTATGCTAACTCTTCTTTAGAATGAGATGAGTAACTAGGATTTATACGAATCCAATCGCGACTGAAATACCCAGCAGCCCCAGCACTTCGATAGTACCCATTTTGGGGATGAAAAGAGTCCATTCATGAGGGCTGAACACATTGTGGTAATCTCCAATATTAGCAACTCACCCGCAAGGAGGGCCTTATTCGCTGGAAAAAGCATGAATTAATCCGGTGCTTCTGCCTCCTTTTGAACTGCCTGTAAAAGGGTTCTCAGCTCACACGGTATCAGGATCCAGTCCTTGCCCTCGTATGACCCCTCGGCTATCAGCCCCCTCGCCTTGAGACGCCCCATAACGGTCTTCGGCGGGTGCCAGTTCCAGTAGGGGGACTCCTCCAAATCGCCACCGTGTTTTTCCACGAACTCCTCCCATGGCATCAGGCTGCCCTTGAACATTAGATCCAGCAGCGCAAGCCTCTCCTTATGTTCCAGCCTGTCAACTACCTGTTTCAGGAAATTCAGGCTTCGCAGGTGGGAGCTGATCTTCTCGACCAACTCCTCCTTCTTCAAACCGGTGACTGGGCTTGGAAGATTGAGGAGCTTCCCCATCCCCACCAAGGCATTCTTGTTGTATCTGGTGAGGATCTCGTTCAAGGCCGCGTCGGGGCTGATGGGAGCCGATCTCATCTTCAACCTCATCCTCAGATTGCTCTCCTCCATGTCTTCTATCAACCCCACGAGGCCATCAATCAACGCCTCCAGCGTCAGGCTCTCCTCCAACTCGTCTGTGTACAATCCCCTGTGTTTGTGTACCATGGCCTCCAGCAACCTGTGCAGACGTGGACCGTCCATCCTATCCAGCGCCTGACCGATGGATCTGCGCACCCTACCGTTCTGTTGTTCATACATCTCCCGAAGTTTCATGTAGGTTCCAACATAGAGCTCGTCGGGGAGGAGCACAAGAAACCTCTCAAGCGTCTGTACAGCTGCCCATCTAACCCTCCCATCTTCGTCCGAGATCCCTCCGAGGAGCCTCAGGACAACCCCGTTTAGGTCTTCTCTGTCGAACTCTAGGTATGATACTTCCCCCAGCCCGCGGATCGCCGCACACCTCGTCTGCCAGTTATCATCATCGCACAGCCGCAACAGTCGTCTTGACAGTA
>JAUVHT010000166.1 GCA_030593155.1 Candidatus Bathyarchaeota archaeon | reverse complement strand
ACCAAGAGGCTCTCCGCCAGCGGGAAGAAGGTCACCGTCCCCGCGAGGCTCCACGAGATGCGGAAGCGGGGGCACATATTCAAGCCCGTGGACAGGGCCCCCTACTACAAGCTCTCCACCAAGGGGGTTAAATGGATCGAGGAGGAGATCATCCCTCCCCTCAAGAAGAAGTAGCCTAGATTCCCCTTTTTTCCAGCCTCTCCTGCAGCTCGTTGAGCGTCAGGAGGAGGCCCAGGAGTATCTCCTTGCTGTCGCAGGCGTAAGACCGCTGCCTGAACGGGGCCCTCTGGATCAACCCCTTCTCCAGGAGCTTCGCGACGGCCCTCTCCGTCGCCTTGGGGGTCAGGCCGAGCTCGACGGATATCTCCCTGACCGTCATGGTCTTCCCGGTTCCCAGTAGATGGAAGAATATCGTATTCTGACTTGGAGCCCTCCTCAGGCTCTGGACGGCGTCCATCTTCTCCCTGATCTCGCTCAACTTCTCTTCCGACATACACTCAACCACCGGTTTCCTTCTTTATATCTCTGTACAGCTTCATGAGGATATCGTAGGGGACCAATGCGGAGACGTAGCCCTGAGGCTTCGACACCACAAGGCCCTTGCTCTTCAACTCTGTGAGCCTCGCCCGGACCGTGGACGGGTTCTGCTCGATCTCCCTGGCGATCTCCCCAGGCTTCATGGGGGCGTCCTTGAAGGAGAGGTAGCAGAGAATCCGGAACGCCGACGTGTCTAGCTTGAGGTCGTCCAGCCTCTCCTCCACCCCCACTTCCCTATCCCCCGAAATAGTCCTCTAGGAGCTTGATGAGGATGGGTCCCAGCTTGTACCTGTAGACCCCCCGCGCCACCCTGTCCACGAGGCCCTTGTTGTTCAGGTTGAACAGGGCTATGTTGACGGCGTTCACCGTGACACCCAAAGCCTCGGCCACCTCCCGCGACGACATGGGCTCCCCCCTCTCAACCAGGCAGAGGAGGACCTGGCGCTGGCTCTCCGCCCTCCTCAGGCTGTCGATCTCGTCGGAACCCACCATGAAGCTCGGTCCCCTGGATTACTCCTTCCGGGTGTAGTTCGTGTAAAGGTCTGACACTATCTCCGTGAAGGCGATCTTGGACTTGTAGGACCTATCCATCTCCTGAGTCACATACTTCTTGGCGAGGAGGGCCCGGAGGGCCGGACGCACGGTCCCGGGCGATATGCCCGTCTCCTCGGCGATGGTGCTCGGGGGGGCGGGGCCCTTGAAAGCCAGATAGAGCAGCACCTTGAACTGGCTGCTCCTGGGAGACAGGTCCTTCAACGCCTTATCCAACAACTTCGACATTCTTCATAACCTACCTATTTCCTTCCCTTCTCAAGGGCCTCGACCCTTTCAATCAGGTGGAGGAGGATCCCTGTCGCGTTCGCGGCGTAGTTACCCCGCCCCACCCGCTTCAACAGCCCTTCCTCGCAGAGCTTCGCGTAGACGGCTTTGACTGAGTTGTACTTGACACCCAGGAGTTCGGTCATCTCGCTGGGGCCCAGAGTCGGGTCTTTCAGAAAAGCCCTGAAAACGCTCTCTTTAAGGGTGTATTTATCGCTCATCGTTGTACACTCCTACTTTTACGATCTTCTTATTAACTTTACTTTTGGTTGCAAGACCGAACTCGCCGACAGCACTGAAAATATTGAGCGTATTAATTTCTTCATTTATATATAAACAGGCGATTATCGGAAATTACGCTCGTGATGATCAGAGGGTTTAAATATCCTAGAAAAAAAGTGTTGTATGTTGTTGTTCTGAGGTGGGGGGCGTGCAAACATACCAAGATAGACCGAGGGCGGAGGAGGACCGGCTCGACCCGAGGACACGCCCCTACCTCTACCTGTCCATACGGAACCTGCTCCTCGATGAGGTCACGAGCCACGTCGAGGAGGACTCGCCCTCGGTGAAGCGCCTAGCCTCCCGCATCAGGAATGAGATGGACATATACGCCATGACGAAGCGGGAGCCCTTCAGCGAGGTGGCGGGGGCCGACGCCGGCAGCCATGTGCTCCCCCTCGCCTCGAGGCGGTACGCAGTCATCAGCGCCTTGGTCTACTCCATGCCCTCGGGGAGCCGGTTCTTCTTGGAGCCCGAGTCTTTCTCGTTCCCCTACTCCGCCGAAGGGGAGAGGATGAAAGGCGTCGTCAACGTCCGGAGGGAGGCCAAGCTCTACGAGACGGCGTGCAGCTTCATCGAAGACGATCCCGGTGTCCAGCTGATTCTGGTGGATGGACCCCTGGCCTTCAGCAACTGGTGGAGCATGGCGGGGAGGGAAGCCGACAGGCGGCGCCTGATCGACGCCGTCCGGAGGCTCCTCGGCCTCTGCATGGAGGGGGGGATAACCGTGGCAGGGGTGGTGAAGCGCCCTTCGGCCCGTTACCTCGTCTACAGTCTGGGCCTCCAGAGGGAGACGGAGCTCACAGACTCCTTCCTGATGCTCCACACGCTGCAGCCCGGGGAGAGGACGGACATTTTCTCCCCCCGATCGGCCATCCGGAAGGCCGTGAAGGTGTCCCCCTTCATGGACGCCGTCGGCCATCCCATCTATTCCTTCTACGCCCGCCTCTCCCGGGAGTGGTCGATCCCCCCGATGAGGATTGACCTCCCCGCCTTCTGCCTGGGTCAGCTGGAGGACGTGGCCGATTACTGCCACAGCTCCAGTTTCTGGGAGGGAATCCCGTTGGCAATCGTGAGGGCTGACGAGGAGGTCAGGATCACCAGGAGGTTCATGGGTGAGGTCTACAGGGACATCGTGGGCAGGGTTGGCCGTCTCTCCGGCGAGGTGAGCCACCTGGCCCCCTACTGGGGCGAGG
>JAUVHT010000122.1 GCA_030593155.1 Candidatus Bathyarchaeota archaeon | reverse complement strand
GATGAACGGGGAAACCCCCTCTCCGGATCCATGGTCTACCTCTGGGAAGGGACTGTGAACATCGATTCCCTGCTGACTGGACCGGAGGGGCGGTTCGAGTTCGAGGTCGAAGCCGACGCCGTCTACGCGTTGTACGCCTTCGCCGACGACGAGGAGAAACCAGGGTACGAGTACCTTCCGTCCCGGTCTGATGCGACGGCGTCAGGGGTGGATGAGGTCGTCATGACCCTCTCCCCCGCCGCTTCCCTGATCCTGGAGGGGGACATCCAGTTCGTGGAGTCGGAGGATCTCCCCTCCTCGTTCCTATACTTTGTGATCGATCCGTCTTCTGGGGAGGTCCTAGAGCCGAACGGTTTCCAACTGATCTACGGCTCGGACCCTGAGAGCCAGAGCCCGTTCATAGGCCTCGAAGGCAACCACATCATCGTCCCGGCGGGCGAGCCTTTCAAGGTCGAGGTCAACTTCTCCGTGCTGGTGAGATCGGACTTCATCTCAAGGTCCTTCGAGATCGGCGAACCATCCTTGTTCTCCCTCCGGGCGGGAGAGCAGATCCGTATCGACGTGCGAGAGTTCTCGATCCCCCATAACATCGAATTCCTAGAGTCCCTCCTCGGCACCGTCGCCGACGAGCTGGACGAGCTGGATTCCCTCGGATTCTACATCGCCACCGAGAGGAAGGTCACGGACACCGCCGCCAAGATGATATCGGACGCGAGCTTCTTCATGGGCGAAAGCCAGTATCCGGACAGCTACGACGCCTGCAAGAGGGGCTACCTCGCACTCTACCAGACCTACTCCCGTCTCACTTCGATGGTGAACGATGCGAAGCTGTCGGTCCATTTGATCATCGTCTTCATGGCCTTCGCCTCGACCACCATCGCCTTTCTCCTCTCCAACATGGACTCGACGAAGGTCCTAGGCAGCATCGGGGTGTACGCCGCCACCCTGGTGATCTTGTATTTCACCTATCCCGGGAGCGTGATGGTCCCCATGGAGCGGTTCGGGGGCACGGGGGTCGTCGCCATATCCTTCTCCCTCTTCATAGCCATGGTTTTCCCCCGGTTCATGAAGGGCCGGGGCGGGAACGGCCACCTGCCAGTGAGGAACATCTTGGTCCCCATCTTCTCAATGGCCAAGAGGAGCATCAGGCGGAGGAGGCTGCGCTTCGCCCTCACCCTGTTCTCCATCACGATTCTCGTCATGAGCTTCGTCTCCCTCACATCATTCTCGGAAGGGTACGGCCTCGTGGTCAGACGAGTCTCCATGCATGGAGGCCCCCGAGAAGGCGTCGTGATCAGGTCTCAATCCTACACGGAGATGGAGCCGACCTTTCTGTCCCAGAAGGATCTGGCCTCGGGCTGGCTTGAGAGACAGCCGGAGAGCGCGCTGGTCTCCGCAAAGGCCGAGAACATCCCTCTCATCCGTCCGGTTGCCTCGTTGAACGAACTCCCTGTCTACGGGGTGATGGGGATCGAGCCGAGCCTGGAGGGTTCGATAATACCGTTGGCGGACGCCCTCATCGAGGGGGAACTCCCCTCCGAGGATGGCATAGTCATCACCGAATCCCTCAGAGAATCACTCGGCGTAGATCTCGGCGATGTTCTTTCATTGAGCGGCGTGAATTTAGAGTTGGAGGGGGTCCTTGACGACATCGCCCCGGGAAAACTGAAAGATCTCGATGGTTCTCCCTATCTCCCGAGTAGGCTGGTGAACCTGAACCCAGGGGGGGAGGTCCCCCAGTATATGGTGGAACCGTGTGGCTCCTCGGAATACGTGATCGTGCACATCTCTAATGCCCTGAGGATAGCCTTGGTCGGAATTTCCCGGGTGGCGATCACCGTGAACGGCGGCGTGGACGTCAATGCCTTCGCGGAGAGACTGGCCCTGGAGCGGGGATACAACGTATGGTCGGCGTCGGCGGACGGAGTATATCTAGCACGCCTCAGCAGCTACATAGAGGGCAAGGGGCTGCCCCTGATTGTGCCCTGGGTCATAGTGGTCCTGAACGTAGTTATCACGATGCTCAACTCGATGTTCGAGCGCAAGAAGGAGATCCACATCCTCTCCTCTGTCGGTCTAAACCCAGCCCAGATATCGGCCATATTCGTCGCGGAGGCATCCATCCTTGGGCTGACGGCGGGGGGGATCGGGTACCTCGGCGGACTGGGCATCTACAAGGGGATGGCACTCATCGGCCTCACATTGGAGGTCCGCCAGAAGGTCTCTGCCTTCTGGAGCCTGGCGTCCATCGGGATCGCCATGACGGCTGTGCTCATGGGGGCCTTCGCATCGTTAAAGAGCTCGGTAATCATCACACCATCGCTTATGAGGAAGTGGAGGATAGAGGATCAAGGGAGCGGCTTCTTTGAGCCCTTGGAGATCACGATTCCCGTCAGGCTCCTCCAGGAAGAGGTGGATGGATTCATCGCCTTTGTGATTGGTGCTCTAAAAGATCTGGAGGACAACCCCGACAAGAAAACATCCTCCATAAAGGTCTTTGATTCAGAGGGAGAAGAGGTTAAAATCGATTTCGTCTACAAGTCCGTGGGGTCTGCTGCGAGTAATTTCTACACGAAAAACTCCCTCCTCATCGAGAGGGACGGCGAGAATGGCGAGGTGGGCGTCAGGCTGAAATCTTACGGGGACTTGGAGTGGGTTCACACTACAGGCTCGCTCGTCAGGATGATCGCGATAAGGTGGAGCACTTCGCAGGAGCGAGTCGAGCTGGCCGGGAGATCCTGAGCCGTCAGCCTCTCTCTATCTTCTCTATCTTCCCGTCCCGCATCCAGACGATGCGATCGCTCGCCTTGATCATCTTCAGGTCGTGGGTCGCGGCGATGAGGGTCATCCCCTGGGCCTTGTTCAGGCCGTGGAGGAGGTCGATGATCTCCATCCCCGTGTTCAGGTCCAGGTTCCCCGTGGGCTCGTCTGCGAGGATGATGGCAGGGTCGTTGGCCATGGCCCTGGCTATGGCCACCCGCTGCTGCTGCCCGGCAGAGAGCTCCCCAGGCCTGTGGTGGATCCTGTCTCCCAGGCCGACCGATGTGAGGATCTTCTCGGCTTTTTTCAGCCCCTCGTCCCTGGGGACACCGGCGAAGACCGTGGGGAGGGCCACGTTCTCTATCCCGGTGAGCACTGGGATCAGGTTGAAGGTCTGGAATATATAGCCGATCTTGCGACACCTCAGCCACGCAAGCTCGTAGGCGTCCAGCTGGGAGATGTCCACGCCGTCTATGTACACCTTGCCCTCGGTGGGCCTGTCCAGGCCGCCGATCATGTTGAAGAGGGTGGTCTTCCCGGAGCCTGAAGGGCCCACGATGGACACGTATTCGCCTCTTCCGACCTCTAGGTTCACGCCGTCCAAGGCCTTTATGGTTACCCCGCCCATCTCGTAGTGGCGGGCCAGTTCCTCCATCTCGATTATTGTGTCAAAGCTCATAGCTCAAAGCCTCCACGGGGTTGAGTTTCGCAGCTCGGAAGGCCGGGTACGTGGTGGCCCCGACGCTCAGGATCGTGGAAAGGAGGGTGGAGCCGGCAAGCAGCCCCAGCAGCTCGGTGGGGGGGAC
>JAUVHT010000006.1 GCA_030593155.1 Candidatus Bathyarchaeota archaeon | reverse complement strand
GACAGGGGGAGCCCCGAGGCCCTCTTCGAGACCATCAGGAAGATGACCTACCGGGAGGGTTATGGCAAGGTTCTGGCTGATGGTCCGGTCTCCTTCGCTAAGGAGCTGGGTCCGAAGGCCGAGAGCTACCTCTACCATAACAAGGGGCTCACCATGAGGACATTCGAGTTCAGGGCTGAACCCGGGACCGCCCTGGGGGAGGCCATCTCCGCCAGGGGGAACAGCCTCAGGGCGACCACATACCACGTCGTCCTCTGGGACAAGCCGGCCAAGGACGAGTACCTCGGCATCGATCCAGAGGAGAGCGCGGCGTCCTACGCTTGGTCCAAGAAGATGTTCGGCACCGAGAAGGCGATCAAGGCCATCGAGTACGAGGGGAAGCCGGAGGCCCTCATCTACGAGATGAACGGCGCCGCCATCGCGGACTCCCTCGGATACTGCGCCACCATGATCAGGCCGGGACGGGTGGGCGCCCCTGGCTCCCAGCTCGGAGACACAAGCTACTCGTTCGCCGCCGAGAGGTTCAGTGCGGTGATGGGGATCCCTATGGACGAAGCCGGGTTGTTCAGGATAGGCGAGCGCGTCTGCAACCTGGAGCGGGCGATCGTGGTGAGAGACGGGCGGACCAGAGCTACAGACACGCTCCCGGATTTCTTCTTCAAAGTGCCGGTCCCAGACGGCCCGCAGCAGGGTAGGAAGCTGGACCGTGAGAAGTTCGAGAAGATGAAGGACGAGTACTACAGCCTCAGGGGGTGGGACGTCGAGACGGGGCTGCCCAGGAGGAGCACCCTGGAGGGGCTGGGCATGGGGGATGTGGCGGAAGTCCTAAAGAAGCACAAGGGGCTCGGTCCTGAGAGGGGGGAAAATTGATCATGGAGAATGTTCTCTGGGTCGACATCGAGAAGTGCAGCGGCTGCCGCACGTGCGAGGTGGCCTGTTCCCTGAAGAACACGGGGCAGAGCAACCCCACCCGGTCCAGGATTAGGGTCATCAGGTACGAGAGGCAGGGGCAGTTCCACAACTTCATTCCCATGGTCTGCCAGCAGTGCAGCAACCCCCTCTGCATGGAGGCCTGCCCGGTCAACGCCATCAGCCGGAACCCCGAGACAGGCGCTATGGTGGTCGACTCGGATAACTGCGTGGGCTGTAGGGTGTGCGTCATGATCTGCCCCCTCGGCGGTGTAAGCATAGATCCCGTGACCAATGTTGCTTACAAGTGTGACCTATGCGATGGAGACCCTGAATGCGTCAAACACTGCGATCTGGAAGCTATAGCCTACATTCCTCGAGAAAGAGCCGATCTCCTGTTGAAACGGGAGAAGTCCAAGAAGCTGTCGGAGCTATTCACTCTAATGCAGTCTCTACGCTAGGATCCATTTCTTAATTCATGTTTTAGGATTCACACATAGAAAACATAGCGGGTCCGGAGGGATTCGAACCCTCGGCCAATGGCTTAAGAGGCCACCGCTCTAACCTTGCTGAGCTACGGACCCCACCGACCCATCTTAATCCCGGACGAAATTTAAATCTTTCATGGCTCTTTTAATCAATAACTTTCTATAATCGAGTTTTCCTTCTGTACCCCTTATGCGATGAAAATGGTGAGTAGACTAGCGTCTGCCAATTCAATCCAAGTTTAGTTTTTGAGCGATGTACTCCACCACGTCGAGAACCTTGATGTCTGAATCCACTGCTCGCACAGCATCGATGAAAGTAATGTTACACGACGGGCATGCGGAAGTGAGTACCTCGGCCCCCACGGATTTTACCTGCTCCAACCGATAATCGGCTATCGAGAGTCGAAGCTCGTTGTCGTTCGCCTGCAGTAAGCCCCCACCGCCGCAACATCTTACGTCCATCCCGTGCTCCGGAATCTCGGCGTATCCTCGGGAGAACGCTTTCAGTATTTTTCTAGGTTCCTCCAAGACTCCACTGAGCCGTGAGAGTTCACACGGATCGTGGTAGACCACTTTGTCATCCGAGGCAACCGGATTCAACTTACCCTCTTCGATGCGATCATTTATGTGCTCAAGGACGTGTTTGACCTCGAAACCAAGCTCTCTCCCTAGGAGTTCTGGTATCTCCAAGTTCCACATCCGGAAACAGGACGGGCACCCCGTCAGGAGTGTCTTGATGGATCGACCCTCCAACTCCTCAATGTTATGTTCTGCGAACTCCTTGACTGACTCGTGATCCCCCGCCATGATCAGAGGGCTTCCACAACACCACTCGTCTTCACCAATAAGCGTCCAATCCTCTTCAAGGTGATTCAGGATCTGCGCCGTAGAGTAAGCCGTGTTGTGGTTGACTCCCTTAAAGGCCGTCGTGCACCCGACGAAGTAGGCGATCTCGGCCTCGTCCTTCAGCGGGGTATCCTCGAGATCCGTATAATCAGCCCAGTCGAGGCGCATGTCCTCGTCCAGCCCGTAGGGGTTCTTCGACTTCTCGAGGTTGTCTGCGATGGAGGACAGGTTCTTCGGCCGTTGACCCGAGAGGAAGATCTCAGCCCGGGCGGTGTTCCAGATGCCCATGGTGTCGAGAGATGTCTGGCAGACCTCGTGGCACCTACCGCATAGGGTGCACTGGAAGATCCTGTGCACGAAGTTCTCGTCCGCTTGGATGTTCGGCCTGAGGAAGCCGGCGGTCATGATGGCTTTTATCCAGTAGAGCTTCCCCCTGGGCGACGCCGACTCCCATGGTATCTCTGTGTAGATCGGGCAGATCTCCTGGCAGTATCCACACTGGGCGCATGAGTAGAGGTCGTTTTCGAGATCGCGTTTCGTTATTTCAGACATCTTCATTCTTGTCACCTTCTCAAAAATACTTCAGCACTCGCAGCAGCGACGTGAAGATCTTGAAGGCAGTCCCCCAGAGGGGGATGCCGTACTTGGTCTTGACCTGATACATCTTGCCAGGATTCATCACATCGTTCGGGTCCAGCAACTTCTTCCTCTCCTTCATCTCCCTGACTTTCTCCTCGCCATACACTTGCTTGAGGAAGAAGGAGTTCCAGATCCCGAAGCCGTAAGGCCCGCCTCCCGCCCTCAATCCGACTGCCGTTAGCTCGTTTATGACTGGCAGCAGTGACATGAACTTCCATCTCGCGCGCTCATCGGCGAGGAACATCGGCATGTACAGAACAGTGTCCTCGGAGACCATGAAGCACGTGATGCCCAGTTTTAGATCGTGTTTCTTTTTGATTTTTCGAGTCTCGTCAAAAACGTATTGAAGTTTGGATAGTGGGTGGGTGACCTCTCCCGCCAGAAGCGTAGGCCCCGCCTTCCTTATCCTCATATGATAGAACCTCTCTTTCCACTCCTCTTCGGCTTCATCGGCGGGTAGCATGGAGCCTCCGGCTCCATAGACGATCTCCCTGAGGTTTGACACGTCCTCTTGGACCTGCTGTGATGTGCCTTCGTAGATGAACAATGCGATTATCTCCGCTTCAAGTTCGGAGAGGCCCATCTCCCTCTTGATCTCGAGGTAATCCCTGTCCTGCATCTCGATGAAGAAAGGTTTGCTTGGCATCACGACAACCTTCGATATTACATCCTCCATTGTCCCGATGTTGTCAAACGCGGCCAGTTGGGGCGAGATCTTCTCGGCTTTGGGATGGATGCGAAGCGTTGCCTCGGTGATGACTCCCAGGGTGCCCTCAGAGCCAAAGAACGATTCGAATAAATCCGGTTCGCTCTCTCTCGACAATGAGAGAGTCTCACCCGTCGGGGTCACGACTTTGAGCTCCTTGATGTGCTCTCTTAAATGCCCGTATTTCAAGGAGCCTATGCCCAGACACCCCGTTGCGATCCAGCCGCCCACAGTGGAAGAAGGAGCACTCGAAGGATAGACATTAAACGCGAAGCCGCGTTCATCTAGATAGTCCAGCAGATCATTCCATCTGAGACCCGCTCCCACCGTCACGGTCATATTATCCTCGTCGATGGAACCGATGTCCTTGAGCCCCGTGAGCTCGAGGACTATGCCGCCTTTCGTTGGGATGGTGCCCCCATACCCCCATGTAGAAGCCCCCCGGGGAACTATCGGCACTCTGTTTGAGTTTGCATACTCTATGATTTCAGAGACTTCATCGTTGTTTCGAGGCTTGACGACGACGTCTGGTATAGTCTTGAAAATCATGGAAATCTCAGAAGGGAGAGGGGCTATATCGTGGTCGTACAGTCGTCTCTCGAACATGCTATCTGATACGTTATTTTCTCCCACGATTTTCTCTAGGTCTTCCTTAAGCTCTCCAGGCATCATCTTTCCTCACCACTTGATTTTTGAATAGAAAACGTCAATAATATCGCCATATCTCAGAAATCCCCCAGAGTCGGTATATATAAAACCTTTTATTGAGACTCGAAAACACGCACACGAGTCTTCATGCTAGAGAAGCTCATTGCGATCAGGCTTTTTCAATAATCTTATAGCTTGATCAAGAATATTCAAGAGTTATAGAGTTCGTAGTAGTTGACAAAACATGGAAACGTGGAGGCTTATAGACCTAGATTATTCCGAACCTATCGTAGCCCAGACTTTCTATGAGGCTGTGGCAGAGGCCGTTCATAGGGGCGAGTCACCCAACACGTTGATCCTCCTTCAGCCGAGTAGCCCTTACGCCTGCTTGGGTTACCATCAGGATCTGGACAAGGAGCTGGACGTGGACTTCCTCCGGGAGGAGGGGCTCCCCGTCATCCGCCGGAGCCAGGGAGGAGGCGCAACATACTTGGACAGGGATCAGGTCTTCTACCAGATCATCTTCAAAGAGACGGGCGTGATCCCGAAGGACGTTGAGAAGATGTTTGGGAGGCTCCTCTCGGTGACGGTGGAGACATACAAGAGGCTGGGGGTACCGGCCGGATTCAAGCCCCTCAACGACGTTGTTGTGGAAGGCAGAAAGATCTCCGGCAATGGTGCGGGGATGCACGAGTCCGCATCCATCTTGGTGGGGAATGTCATCCTTGATCTCAACTATGACCTCATGGCCCGGGTATTGAGGGTGCCCGATGAAAAGTTCAGAGACAAGATGGCCAAGAGCATGAGGGAGTGGGTCACCACCCTCAGGAGAGAGCTAGGGGAACCACCCACGGTCGGGGAGGTGAAGTCGATATACTCCAAGGCATTCCAGGACATTCTCGGCGTGGGTCTCGTGAAAGGAGAGCCCAGCGAACTGGAGTGGGAGATATTCAACGAAGAGACTAAGCCGAGGCATACCTCCAGAGAATGGCTCTACATGGAGGCGCCGCCCGCCCAGCGGAGAGAAGGAAGGGCCGTGAAAATTGCCCACGATGTGAAGATGGTCGAGGCGGACCACAAGGCCAAGAAGCTCATCCGTATAAGGGCCGAGATGATGGGCCAAGAGATAATGAGCGTCCAGATTCGCGGCGATCTATTTGTCATCCCCAAGGAGGCTGTCGCCACCCTTGAAGAGATGCTGGTCGGTGTGAAGCTTGAAGAGGAAGCGCTGATGAACAAATTAGACGAGTTCTACGATGCAACCCACGCCCAGACTCCGGGCATCATGGCTCAAGACTTCAAGGAAGCCCTCATGAAACTTAAACAAAACCTATGAGACGCCTAAAAAAGGAAAGGAAAACACTTTAAACACAATTGTAATAAATTGCTAATCCATTTCCTACCTAAGTGGTGAAATCCATGGTTAAGATAAATGGTAACGAGTTTCCCGAGGACCTTTACTACCATAAAGATCACATGTGGGTGAAGATCGAGGAGGGGATGGCCCGTGTGGGTTACAACGACTGGGCGCAAGAAGCAGCGGGGAAGCTCGTGAATCTGAACACACGAAAGGTCGGAAGGAGTGTGAAGGCCGGCAAGACGCTCGGCACCGTGGAGAGCGGAAAGTGGGTAGGCCCCCTTAAGACACCCCTAACCGGAGAGATCACGGAGCTGAACGACGAGGTGCTGAAGACTCCCTCAATAATCAACGATGATCCTTATGGCAAAGGCTGGATCGCCGTTATAACACCTGAAAACCTAGATGCCGAGATAGGAGACCTCATCAAAGGCTCCGATAAGGAAGCTCTGGAAGCTTGGCTGAACGAAGAGAAGGCTAAACACGCATCTTAACCCGTCTAATTTCTTTGACCATTTTTTCCCGTTATACGCCTCGAAGCTCTAAGCAGTGAAGGTTTGTCGTCATTCTGAGAGATTGAATGGTTTTCCTTCCTCCAGAACGTGTGAGGGTACGAGTCCACGCCATCTTTCCATCCATTCGAGGTCCCTGTCCTTCTCACGGAGGTCATCCGGCAGCATCTCGGGGATGGTCTCCACCGCACTCCCTACGGGGTACCAGCGGCCACATTCTGGGCAGACCAGTAAGCCAGAGTCCAATTCTACGAGATTCAGGAATCGATACAGAGCATCGATGTCTTCAGGGAATTCTTTCAGTAGGTCCTCCTCGCATTTGTCAAACGCTTGTTCGAGGCGGAAAGTGGCGTCGACGGCGACAGCTAACAGCCTCTTCGAGTATTCAGATTCCGATTTGTCGACGATTTTTCGGATCGAATCTGGGCTTATGGTCCCCTCGACCAGTTGCTTCGCAAGGTGGGCGTAGTTCTTCTTGAAAAATTTGGAGGGCACACCCACCTCCGTAGTAATCTTCTTGATCTCCTCTTCGGATGTCTCCCAGCTGAAGAGGTAGGCTTCGAGGGGGTGGTGTTTGTCGATGGGGCATGCGAGGATGTTAAGCAGCCAGGGCTTCATGTTACCATCTATCTAGAAGGAGTGCATCCCCCCTATAAAATTATCAATCCTCCACTATCTGAAGAGCTTGTAGCGTTTGAGTCGGGGCCATCCTGACTTTGAATATTTTCTCATCTTCGGGTTGTTCCTCAGCCACCTGTACATGTGCCAGAAGCTCTTCCCCCATTTCTCCATCCTGTCGGGTATGGGCTCGTAGCCAAGATTCCGTATCTCGTCGAGATATGCGGATTCGATGAGTTCTTGGGCTCTCCCTTCCACCTTCACCCGTGTAATCCTGTCTTCCCCATAGATCTCGATGAGAACCTCCGCCGCCTTGTCCAAGATGTCACCCCTGCAGATCCCAATTCGCTCCCCATCATCTAAGCCTATTCTCTCCACCAGCCTCTTCGCTATCCGACCAGCTTGCCGCTGGTACTCTTTCCTCTCGAACAACGGCTTCTGGAAATACTTGACGTCGATGAGATCGTAGGCGAATGCGTCCGTCTCCGGTCGATAAGCCCCTATTACAGCTCCTGAGAGAAGATCGCCATATCCTGCATCGTCGATGAGAATCGTCATAAAAAAATCACTTAGATTTTCAGCCTTCCAGCCGCTTCACGATCTCCTGGGCCTTGTCGAAGCGGATCTCCCCGGACTCGACCAGGGCCTTCACCGCTCTGCCGATGAGATCACCCTCGGCCCCTGCCATCACCACGAGGTTGCGGGCGTGGAGGCGCATGTGGCCCTGCTGTATGCCCTCTTTCACAAGGGCTCTCAGGGCACCCAGGTTCTGGGCGAGGCCGACGGCAGCCATTGTCTCGGCAAGCTCAGCGGCCTTCGATATTCCCATCACCTTGAGGGCTAAGCGTGCGATCGGGTGAGTGCGCGTCGCCCCGCCGACGATGCCAACAGCCATCGGCATCTCCAAGACGCCGACGAGGTCGCCGTTCTCGTTCTTAGACCATCTGCTGAGGGCGCTGTAGTGGCCGCTCCGCGCGGCGTAGGCGTGGGCTCCGGCTTCCAACGCCCTGTGGTCCTGAGCCACCGCAAGGGCCACTGCGATGACGCCGTTCATGATTCCCTTGTTGTGGGTCGCGGCTCTGTAGGGGTCGGCGTCGGCGAAAGCCCAGGCGGAGACGACATCGTCCACGACTTTCTCTCCGCCGAGGTCCTCTTTCTTGACCACGCATTCTGCGCGAACGAGTCGGTGATCGGCGAGGTTAGATATTATCCTCAGCAGGACGCGTCCGCCCGTCAGTTCGTTCACGACTGGCGCCAAGGTCTCGCACATGGTGTTCACCGCGTTCGCACCCATCGCGTCCCTGCAGTCCACGAGCAGGTGGAGGATCAGCATCTCCCCTGCTTCGGTCTGGATGGTGCGCTGTTGGATGTCCCGTGCGCCTCCTCCGAACCTTACTAGGACGGGGTCCTGCTGGTTAGCCAGATCCAGGAGCTTGTCCTTGGCCTCTGCGACGTTCTTCTTCGCTTTGTCGATGTTCGGGATATCCAAGACCTGTATCTGGCCGATCATAACCGGATCGGTGCTGGTTACTTTGACGCCCTCTCCCCCTCTCATGAGCCTCGCCATGTTGCTCGCGGCGGCCACCACGGAGGGCTCCTCGATGGCCATGGGTATCAGCCGGTCTCTCCCGTTTATACGGAAGTTGGCGGCTATCCCTAGGGGGTAAGCGATGGTGCCGACCACGTTCTCGATCATCCTGTTCGCTTCTTCGAGGCTGAGGCCCCCGCCCGATCTCAGTAGATCCGTTTCCACTTCTGTGAGCCCCGATTTCTCGGAGGTGATAGAGACCCTCTCTTCCACGGGCATCTTGTAGAAGCCTGAAATTCGACTAGATTCCTTGTCAGACGCCAAACATTGGACACCTGATTTGGTCTGTACGGGTGAGCTACTTTATATAACCCTTATGGTAATTTTCCCGATGAAGCCTGAGGAGCAGATCGAGAAAAAATTTCTGAATGCGAATCGGCTGATGGGAAACAGGGGTCGATCCGTCTGGACAAACGCCTTCACCTCGTAAGCGTCGGAGGGACCTTCGACGTATTCCATAAAGGGCACTCTCTCTTGCTGGAGGAGGCTTTCAAGGTTGCGGAAACGGTATTGATGGGTCTCGCCACCGACGAGTTTGCGAGGAGCCTGAAGAAACCCCATATGATCGACTGTTACGAGAAGAGGCTCAAGGACCTGATTCGTTTCCTCGCGGAGAGGGGCCTAGAGAAAAGGGCGATCATTGTCCCTCTCGGCGATCCTTTTGGCCCTACGATCGAGAGCGACGAGATCGAGGGCATCATAGTGAGCGAAGAGACCGAGCCGGGTGCCGAGAAGATCAACAGGCTCAGGGTGAAGGAGGGAAGAAGGCCGCTCCTAATCATCGTCTTCAAGATGATCCTGGCGGAAGACGGAAAGCCCATCTCCAGCACTAGGATCCGCAGGCAAGAAGTCGACAGGTTCGGCAGGCTCATCGGCTAGAAAGAGCTGAACGGTATGGACGAACTTTACGTATACTTCGAGGAAGTAGATCAGAATATACCTAGGATGAACGAGTTCCTCGTGAGGCTCATAAAGACCCCGAGCCTCTCTGGGGAAGAAGAGGAAATCGCGGGTATCGTCTCAGACGAGATGAGAGCCCTCGGTTACGGTGTCGACGTGGATGAGATGGGGAACGTCATCGCCAGACGCGGGGGAAAGAACGGCAGGACGATTCTGTTCGATGGCCACCTTGACCACATCCAACCTGGCGCCCTTGACAGCTGGAGCCACCCCCCCTATGCAGCCGAGGTCGTGGACGGAGTCCTATACGGCAGGGCAACCGTCGACATGAAAGGCGCCTTCGCGGCCATGATCTACGGTTGCGCCGCACCTGAACTGTCCGGCGAGGTCGTCCTCACCCTTGTCGTCCATGAGGAGACGAACGAGGGCGTGGCAACCAAGAAGATAATCGAGGAGAAGACACTTGAACTGGACGCATGCGTCTTGGGGGAGCCCACGGATCTGAATCTCAGCATTGGACAGAGGGGTAGATGTGTCTTCAAGATAGTCACCCGGGGCGTCACGAGCCACGCCAGCATGCCCGAGCTGGGCGAGAACGCCCTCTACGAGATGACCCCGATCATAGACAGGCTGAAAGAAGTGAACCAGCGCTTGCCCAGCCACCCGTTTCTGGGCGCGGGCTCCATGGCCGTGACATCCATCACGTGCAGGCCTGGGGCGGGGCCCATCGTTCCGGACTATTGCGAGATCCAGGTTGACAGGAGACTCGTCCCCCAGGAGACCCTCGACGGCGTCCTCTCTGAGATGAAGGAGTATGCCCCGGGGGCCGAGGTGGGGCTCCTCGTCGACGAGCTGATGTGTTATACAGGCTACACGACCAAGGCCGAACAATATTTCCAAGGATGGATCACGGACCGCGACCATTGGAGCGTCGTTGAAAGCATGGGGGCTTTGGAGAGGGGGCTCGGCGAGAAGCCCGAGATAATCGGGTGGAGGTTCAGCACGGACGGGGTCGCGACGGCGGGGGAGCTAGGAATACCCACCATCGGCTTCGGGCCAGGCGACCCGGCTCTCGCCCACCAGCCTAACGAGCGCATAGCCTTGGCGGATGTAGCTTCGGCTGCCCGGGGCTACTGTGCACTGGCTTACAGGCTTACGTCATAGTCCTACTGGCTCTTGCCCCTCGCGGCGATCCTCCATACTGCCTCCAGCCTTTCATCCCTCACACAGTGGTAGTGGTCGTAGAGGTTGCTGTTCGTGCAGCAGTGGGAGACGATGAGCTCTATCTTGTCGCCGACCTTGAGGTCGGCATCGGGCTCTATCTTCAACCTGCCATGTTCTTCGGATGGCCTCTCGTAAATGACGCCCTCGACGCCCTTTACAGGGGGGAGAGGCCGGTTGGCCTCGAAGGTGACGGCCTTCAGGCCCGCATCGCATACGGCGACCCCGGGGCGGGGAAGGCTGATGATCGTCGTGAGCACCGTGAGGGCATAGTCATAGTCCTCCAGCCCCTCTACAAGCCGGTATGTGGCGTCCATGAATACGTAGGAGCCCGCCTCGACCTCCGTCACCCCCGGGTACCTGCCAGTGATCATGTGGGTGCCGGTGCCTCCCGCGCTCACGATCTCCACATAGAACCCCTTGTCCGAAAGGAGCTCCTTCGTCGAAACCAGCATCTCCATCGCGCCGTGGGCCTTCTCCGTGCGCTCCTCGAGGCTCCTGATGTTCTGGCAGAACCCCTCATATCCGAGGAGTCCCCTCAGGCGGAGGTTCGAATGTTCGTTGATGAGCCGAGCCAGTTCCAGAGTGGGTTCTCCGGGGTCAGTTCCGCACCGGTTGTTGCCCACATCTACCTCTATGAGGACGTTGAGCTTCAACCCTTTCTCCCTCGCAGAATCGGCGAGGTGCCTGACATTTTCTGGGTTCTCGACGGCTACGATGATATCGCCGTGCTTCGCCAAGTTGACCAGTCTAGTCACTTTTGGTTCCCCTACGACTTGGTTTGCGATGAGCACGTCCCTGATGCCCGCCTCTACCATCTCCTCGGCCTCCCCGAGCTTGGCGCAGGTGATGCCAATTGCCCCGGCCTCGATCTGTTTGTGGGCTATGATGGGGCACTTGTGGGTCTTCTCGTGAGGCCTCAGATCCGAAGGCAAGCTCCGGAAGAACCTTGCCATCGTGTCTATGTTCCTCTCCATGATATCAAGGTCTATGAGAAGGGCTGGAGTGTCCAGTTCGACCTTTGTATCGCCGATTTTTACCATGGGACATCTGATACCCTAACGAGGGTACTCCTTAAAGGCTTCACGAGGGGAACGACCGAGAAGCCTGTAATAGATTATTATGCATTCGATTACTTTCATCGAACTCTCCCCTCCAAATCTGTCGGCAACGGTTTTACCCGAATGAGAGCTGACCAAATTAGACTGGAATGATGAGAGCCACCGCCGTACTGCCTCTCCATCACGGAAGAGCGCCCAGATGGCTTTTCGGGAGGATGGTGAAGCTCGCCGAATGCATAGTAGAGATCATCGTCCACGAGTACGGGGTTCGGGGACTGCTTGAGCGTCTCTCCGATCCCTGGTTCTTCCAGTCCTTGAGCTGCGTCCTGGGGTACGACTGGCACTCCAGTGGAACCACGACGGTTACCTGTGGCGCTCTGAGGGAGGCTATTAAGCCGAGGGAGTTGGGAGTCGCGGTTGCTGGGGGTAAGGGTAGGGCCTCTCGAAAGACTCCTGCGCAGATCGAGGAGTTTGGTCAAGCTTTCAACCTGAAATCATCGAGGGTCGAGGAGCTGAAGTACGCGAGCAAGGTGGTGGCGAAGGTGGACAACAGCCTCGTCCAGGACGGATACCGCATCTATCATCACTCATTCATTTTCGACGAGGCCGGCAGATGGATAGTCATCCAACAGGGAATCAACGAGGATAGGGGGAACGCGAGGCGGTATCATTGGCCGATCGATTCGGAGAACTTCATCGATGAGCCCCAGAACGCCATATTGTGCCAGACCTGTATCCCCCAAGTCCTGGACCTGACGTCGAAGGTGAGCGATGAGAACCGTAAGGCCTCCCTGGACATCGCGAAGGACGGTCCGAGGAGGTTGCAGAGACTGATGGTGGAGCCTCCCCCAGCTCATCAGCGCACTCTGGATGCATGGTCGGGGAGTGAGAACCCCCGCAAAAGGCTCGTGATGCCCTCGACGATAAACTGGAAAGCCATGAAAGATGTGTACGAGTTCCAGCCCGGAAATTACGAAGAGCTCATCGCGATGAGAGGGGTGGGGCCTTCGACAGTGAGGGGCCTGTCTCTCGTGGCAGAGCTCATATACGGGAAGAAAGCGAGCTGGAGCGACCCTGTCCGTTACAGCTTCGCGTTTGGAGGCAAGGACGGCGTGCCCTTTCCCGTCGACAGGAGGGCTATGGACGAGGCCGTTGATCTCCTCAAGGTCGGAATCGGAGCCGCCTCGGTGAAGAGGGAGCAGAGGTTTAGGGCGTTGCAGAGGCTCAGGCGATGCGTGCCTCCGATTCCAACAGAGAGACTTAATCCAACGGACCGTTCTGAAATTGACGTCTGATGATTCTCTCAAGGATCTAGCTGCAGTTAATTCTTGGTCCAAGTGTGATGGCATTTCACACACGTGTACCGTTCTATCGCCCGGTCCTGCTTCACCCCGGCATGCTCCCCTTGTGTGGTGAGGATGGTCCTGTAGGCTTCGTTGCCATCACAATTCGGGCAGGATTGGGTTACAGTCTGATCCTTTGACTTGTTAGTATCCAGTACGTAGACCGGTTCAGGAGCCATCCTCGACGGCCTCTGTATCTCAAAAGAGGCTGATTCAACATGATGGTCGCATCTGGGGCAGGTGAACCCGTCGAATGTCTTCTTCATGAAGGTTCCACATTTTTCACAGAA
Source organism: Candidatus Bathyarchaeota archaeon (assembly GCA_030593155.1). The sequence continues at coordinate 1,917 of JAUVHT010000006.1, read as the reverse complement.
TTTCAACTTTGAGCCCCTTGTGGCTGAATATCCACCAAGAGGGGGTAATTCTGCACGTTGATAAGTTTTAATCTCATTCTCGTGGCTCATCGGATTCCGGATCGACAGGTGGTTGAACGGCGATGTTTGGGGAATAAATGGAGAGCGCAAGAAAGTGGGGTTCTATGGGGGTTAGACCATTTGGAAACTGCGCCTCTCCAAACCAAATGAGATAGTTCTGTATATATCCGGTTTATGGATTATCCGTTCATAACTCCGGTGTGAAAGGATTAATCGATTGTCACCATTGGGACAGGCGCTAAGTTCTTATCGATCAATTACAGCAGAATTGGTGTGCAGACTCAGGTCCAAGGCAGAGCCATCCTCTGCATGCTAAAGACAAACGTTCACGACCACACTATCTTTCGCCTGAAGCTCGACGAGCTGAAAAGGCTAGTTGAGACCCTGGACGTCGAGGTGGTGGGGGACATCGTCCAGAGCAGGCACCGCCCCTTCGCAAAGTTTCATGTCGGAAGCGGAAAGGTGAAGGAGATCCGCCGCCACGTTCAGAGGCACGACATCAGCCTAGTGGTCTTCTACAACATACTCAGGAGCAGTCAGAAGCTCAACCTGATCAGAGCCCTGGGGGTTGACGTCGTCGACCGGTACGAGATAACCCTGGAGATCTTCGACAGGATGGCCTCGGACAACCTTAGCAAGCTTCAGATAGAGGCCGCCCGCCTGGCGAAGCTTGCACCCTACTTCAAACTGGAGGCAAACCTCCGCTACCACAACGACCGTCCCTTCTTCCGCAGCATGGGCGAGTACGCATTCCACAGCCAGATGAGAGAGCTCACAAGGCGCCAGGCCCGCATCCGGGAGAAGATACAGGCCTTGGCGAAGGAGAAGCGCCTGAGGATCAGGAAGAGGCGCCGCCTGGGCTTCCCGACGATCTGCATCGCAGGCTACTACAACGCCGGGAAGACCAGCCTGTTCAATGCCCTCACCGGTGACTCCAAGCTGGTGAGCGATAAGCCGTTCACGACCCTGAGCAGCAAGTACCAGCGCCGATACATCGACCCCGAGACCACCCTCCTCTTCATAGACTCAATCGGCTTCGTCATAGACCTCGATCCCCGCCTCATCAAGAGCTTCGAGCTCAACCTAGAGGACATGCGCAGCGCCGACCTCGTCATCCTCCTCTTGGACATCACCGACTCCACCCTGACCCTCCGCATCAAAATATCGGAGGGAATAAGGCTCCTCAGGGAGATGGACATTCCCCGGGACAAAATCCTCGTGGTGTACAACAAGATAGACCTGGCCCCGAGGCTGGCGGACACCGTGGAAGAAGAGCTTGGGATGGACCGGCTCAGCCTGCCTTGGACTATTGTCTCCGCCAAGGAGAGGATCAATCTGGACGGGCTTCTCAGGGTCGTCTTGGATAAGTTGAAGGAGATGAAAGAATCTCCTGGCCAATACGAGGCAGAGGAGAAAGTGGAGGCCGTTGACGAGGAATGAGGAGATCATAGAGCGTATCCTCACCCATTTTAAAAGATCATTGCGCCCTGGAACCGCTGACCCCTTCAAGAGCCTCGTCCGTACAATATTGAGCCAGAACACCAACAGCCGAAACCAGACAACCGCCTACAGGCGCCTCGAGGAAACAATAGGCGTAACACCGGAGAACATTGCGTGTGCGGACATCCGGAAAATATGTGAAGCGATCCGCCCCGCAGGCATGTATAATCAACGTAGCAGGACCTTGAAAAGGGTGGCCGAAGCCGTCATCCAGCGGTTCGACGGGGACTTGACTACGGTCATGGGCAAACCTTATCCCGAAGCGAGGCTGGATCTCATGGATCTACCCGGCGTCGGACCCAAGACCGCAGACGTCGTCCTCCTGTTCACAGCTGGAAAGGAAGTAGTCCCGGTCGA
>JAUVHT010000150.1 GCA_030593155.1 Candidatus Bathyarchaeota archaeon | reverse complement strand
CTGGTTCATGGCGAAGGCCTCCGGTCCGACGTAGTCGCGTTCGAACTGGAGGCAGGCCAGGGGGCCGTACTCCCGGTAGCTGTTCTTCCTTCGGTCGAACCATCGGATGCCTGGCATGTTGAGGGGTCCGGGGAACGCCCCCGTGAGGAAGGGGGCGTGGGCCGGGCCGGTGGTGGATGGGAAGACCGTGAGGGCGTCTTTGACGACCACGCCTCTCTTGGCTATGTGCTTTTCGATGTTGGGTAGGAGGCCCTGGCTCAGCATCTCGTAGAAGACGTCCGCCCTTGCGCCGTCGACGAGGATGAATATGGATGCCAACGTTGCTCACGTTGAGAATGGAGGTTGGCCGGGTAATTTAACATTTCTTTTAACATAAAAGACAGTTGCTGGTTTGATCTTACCTCTGCTTCGGGAGTTTGACGCCTAGGAGGGAGGAGAACGCGAGGATGGTCCAGGTCCTGAGTGCCCAGGTGAACACCATGAAGAAGGGCAGGGGCTCGTTGAAGCGGAAGGACCACATTCCCTCCATCGCCCCAATGGACTCCATGAGGGCGCTTATTATCAGGCTGGTGACCATCACCCAGACGTTCCATCCCAGCGGATGCCCGTTCGTATAGTAGAGGCTGGCGACACCTAACAACATGTAAACCAGCACCAAGGTCAAGCCGAAGACGGGGAGGTAGCCCTGCGTCCACGCGCAGACGATGAGCAGTACAATGGAGGATACAACGGGTGCAATCCTGGGAATGTCTCTTATGAACGACTCCAAGGGGAGCTTCTCGTGGAGGAGCCGAGCGATGGTCAGGATGCCCGGGATGAACAGGCACCAGCCGAACACCGTGAGGGGCGAGGGCTTCATGAGGTCGAAGTAGGTGAACGCATCCGCCATCGTGTGGGCGTACTCGTCGATGAATGCGAAGACGATGGTCACGGCCATCAGGACGATGAGATCCCTCGTTTCCATCCTCAGAGCCGCCCATACGCAGATGGCTGAGATGAAGACGAAGCCCGAGACATACAGGATCGGAGCGAGGGTGTGGTATCCCCCCCAGAAGAAGGCGAATACGTTGGCGGCGATCAAGGCCAACATGATGAAAACATTGGAGATTTTCATGTCTCTAGCTTATTCTCGTGCGCGAGTGTTTTTAATTCTAGCCGTAAATATGACACATAGAAACGGGAGTGTGGCGTGCTTCGTGAGCTTTTTCCTGGATCCCCCTGTCCTTTTCATCCTTGGCATGCTCTTGTACCACATTGGGAGGAGGTTCAGGTGGGGACAACGGGCTACGATACTGATCGGAGTGATAGTCTCCATACCCATCTTCATCGGGGGGAGCTACCTCCTCTATGCGGACGTCCTGAACTGGCCTCTCCCCCCCACCCAGGGCTCCTCATTCATGTTCCACACGGGCATTACCGGGATAGCCAAGGCAGACGTCGACAGCACCCTCGTGGCCCTGATGTTCCTCCTCTACCCGGTCTGGCACTTCCTCGGTTACCTGTTAGCCCTGTATAGGGACGTGGGATCCTTCGTCCTGCGTATCGTCTCCTACGAGGACGTGAAAAGCCGGAGAGAAATACCTAAAGCCATATTCGTCGTCCGGAGGGGTCCTTCCCCCCGCCAGATCACGCGGGAGGCCATAGAGGCCCTCGGGGGCATCGGGGAGTTCGTCGGTGAGGGCGACAGGGTGCTGATCAAGCCCAACATATGCGGGGGGAACCCGGACATACCCGGGTCCTTCACCAGCATCGAGGTGGTGGACGAGCTCGTGAAGATGATCAGAGAGGCGGGCGCCGAGCCCCTCGTGGCCGACGCCGACATGATCTGGACGAAGTTCGAACCGGTCGCCGAGGCCCAGGGCTGGACGGAGTGGGCCAAGGAGGCGAATGTCTCCCTCGTTAACCTTTCCGAGACGGACAGGGTCCGATTCAACTTCGGCAGGGGAAGCTCCACCCTCACGGTGCCCGTCTCCAAGAAGCTGGTGGAGGCGGACGTCATTTTGTCCGTCCCCACCATGAAGACCCACATCCTGACCAGCGTGACGATGGGCATGAAGAACATGTACGGAACATTCACCGAGGAGAACAAGGCGAAGTATCACAGGTTCGGCATCGAGGGGGTGATCTGCGACGTGAACAGGGCTTTCACGCCGAATCTGACCGTGATTGATGGTACCGTCGGCGGTGATGCATGGGGGCCTTTATCTTGTACGCCGGTAGGCTTCCAGACTGTGGTGGCGTCCAACGATGTTGTCGCCGCGGACGCCATAGCCTGCCGACTCATGGGCTACGATCCGATGGACATAGTGCACATCAAGATGGCCCACGAGGAAGGCCTAGGCGACGCGAGCGTCTCCTTCGACCCAAGAGACCTCCCCTACAGCCATCCCAAGGATGGAGAATGGGAGAAGCCGGATCCCAGGGTCTCGGTGTTCTACGAGGAGCTGGTCAAGTCCCTGCTGCTCGTCCCGGGGATGCAGACCCTGTTCGATGCGGCATCCGACTTTGTGCTCTACGGTGCCGCCACACACCCGCTGACGAAGAAGATCACCCCGAGGGTCGAGGGGTTCCTCAACAACTTTCTCAGCTCTCTCTTGAGCATGGGTTATAGGGGCAGTGGATGGACCGAGGAGGACCTCAAGAAGTTCCAGGAACTCCTCAAGAAAGGCTTTGCGAGACGGATTGAGGAAGAGGAAAACCCTGCCTGATGGTCGAATCGCCGTCAACTCAGCCAGAGGAGGAAATGCACGATCTTGGACGCCCAGTCCTCGGGCGGCGGGTAATAAATCACGTGTGGCTCCTCGAAAGGCTTTGATACATCATTTCCGAACCTGTTCTTGGCGTGGCGGCGCGCGCGGATGTATGTGATCATATTGCCTTTGATATAAAGTCGAGGGCTTTATCTCGCTCCGTCTCGACGTTGAGGGCTTGAATGCCCTCTTCCCGGACAGCCTGTACGAGGCTGCTTTTTTCCAGGTATACAGGTACCCCTATCGCCCCTCAT
>JAUVHT010000181.1 GCA_030593155.1 Candidatus Bathyarchaeota archaeon | reverse complement strand
CCGGGACTGAGCATCAACGGCACCGGGGCGGTCATGGACGTCGGCGCCGAGACCGGCAACCTGCCCACCCGTAACTTCAGGGACGGGGAGTTCTGGGAGGCCACGGAGATAGACGCCATCGCCATCAAGAACAAGTACCGGGTGGGGATGGGCACCTGCTACGCCTGCGCCGTCGCGTGCAAGAAGGAGGTGAAGCTGGAGACCCCGTACAAGGTGGAGGCCCGATACGGCGGCCCCGAATACGAGACCCTCGGGGCCCTCGGCTCAGACTGCGGGGTCAGCGACCTCGCCGCCATCTGCAAGGCCAACGAGCTCTGCCAGAGGTACGGCTTGGACACCATTGGCGCCGGCACCACCATCGCCTTCGCGATGGAGTGCTTCGAGGAGGGTATCATCACTCCCGAGATGACGGGGGGAATAGACCTGAGGTTCGGGAACGCCGAGGCCATGCTCCAGGCCCTCGAACTCATCGGGAGGCGGGAGGGGATCGGGGATCTCCTCGCCGAGGGGACCAAGAGCACTGCCGAGAAGCTGGGGCCCGACGCCGAGAGGTTCGCCGTTCACGTCAAGGGCCAGGAGTTTCCCATGCACGAGCCCCGACTCAAGAGGGCCCTCGGCCTGGGATACGCCGTCTCCCCGACGGGGGCTGACCACTGCCACAACATCCACGACACCATCATGAGAGGCAACAACCTGGCGAAGCTCCGTCCCTTCGGCATCACGGAGGAGCTCCCAGTCGAGAGCCTGGGCGGCGAGAAGGTGCGGATGTACAAGTACTGGATGGAGATGCGGGTCCTCGCCAACTGCCTCAGCATCTGCCAGTTCCCGCCCTGGAGCTTCACCGACTACCTCGAGCTCACCAAGGCGGTCACCGGCTGGGATATGACCATGTTCGAGCTGGTCAAGGTCTCCCAGAGAACCCTGGCCCTGGCGAAGATCATCAACCTGAGATCGGGCTTCACCGCCGCAGACGACTGGCTACCCCCCAGAATGTTCACCCCCCAGACGAGCGGGGCCCTCTCCGAGACAGCCGTCATCCCCGAGGAACTCAGAAACGCCATAGACCTCTACTACGAGATGATGGGATGGGACCCTGCCGGGGTACCCCGGACGGGCACACTCCACGAACTCGGCATCCCCTGGGCCAAAGAATACCTCCCCGGCAGGGGGGCCGACAGGCTCATCGTCTGAGAGAGCCGATCAGAGGAGGAAGTCCGGGGGTAGGGTCATCTTCTTTATCCGGGTCCCTGTTAGAGCCTCGATGCGTGCCAGCTCGATCTCCTCCTCGTAGGTGACGAAGGTGATTGCGGTCCCCGCCTTCCCTGCCCTCGCGGTGCGCCCGATCCTGTGGAAGTACATGAGCGGGTCGTCCGGGATATCGTAGTTGATGATGAAGGGGACGTCCACGATGTCGAGCCCCCGGGCCGCCACCTCCGTAGCCACCAGGATGCTCACCTTCGCCTCCCTGAACTGGCTCAGCACTCCCTCCCGCCTCGCCTGGCTCAGCTGACCGTGGATGGCCTCCGCGTCGTAGCCCGCCCTCTTGAGCTGCCCCGTGACCCGGTCCACCGTGGTCCTCCGTCGGCAGAAGATGAGGGTCCTGTCGATCTTCAAGTAGTCCAGGACCCGGGTCAGGATGTCGAACTTTTCGTAGACGGCCACCCGCATGAACTTCTGGTCGATGGTCTCGACGGCGATCTCGTCCTTGCTCACGATAACCATCTCGGCGTCGGGGATGTACCTCCTAGAAAGCCGCCGGGTCCGGTCGTCTATCGTGGCGGACCAGAGGCTCGCCTGCTTGTCGTCCGGGGTATACCTCAGGATCCACTCGATGTCATCGATGAACCCCATGTCCAGCATCCTGTCCGCCTCATCTAGGACCAGCGCCCTGATCTTCCGGAGCTCCAGGGTGCCCCGCCTCATGTGGTCCATGAGCCTTCCCGGGGTCCCCACGACGATGTGGACTCCTCTCCTGAGTTCGTTGATCTGTCTCTCGATGGAGACCCCGCCGTAGATGGTGAGCACCCTGAGGGGGGTGTACTTGCCGTAGCTGGCGAGGTCGTCGGCGATCTGAACCGCCAGCTCCCGGGTCGGAGCGAGGATGAGCCCCTGTACCCCCTCGGCGTCAAAGTCCAGCCTCTCGATCATGGGCACCCCGAAGGCGGCCGTTTTCCCGGTTCCTGTCTTCGCCTGTCCGATAATATTCGCCCCCTCGAGCATCATGGGGATGGCCTGCTCTTGGATGGGGAACATCTCTTTGAATCCGCGGTCGGCGAGGCCCCGTTTCACCTCGGGGCTGATGTCGAGTTCGTCGATGTCCATCGTAATCAATCATTCGCCCTTTTGGGCTATCGCAAGACCTCTTATGCCACATCTAATAAAGCTTCTGAACAGTGTGAAAAAAGGGGGAGGCGCTACGCCTTCTTGGGGTAACCGAACTTTTTACAGGTCTCCTCGATGGTCTCCTCCAGGAGCCCGAGCCCCTCTTCCACCTGCTCCTCTGTGATGATGAGGTAGGGCATCAACCTTAGGATCCCGGTGCCCGGGGCGGAGCTTATGATGAGCCCCTTCTCCTTCGCCTTATCGCTGAGGTA
>JAUVHT010000019.1 GCA_030593155.1 Candidatus Bathyarchaeota archaeon | reverse complement strand
GAGATAGCCCCCGATGTAGGAGCCTGGCAGCCCTATGAGCCCAGTGACGGTCCCCATTAAGCCCATGATCTTCCCTCTGTCCCTAGGCGGCACGATGTCCGCTATCAGGGCCTGCCATGCGGGGCCACCCATGTAGCCGCCGCCTCGGAGCCTGCCCCCGCCGAGTCCGCCGGCGATGCCGATGACGCCGTATGCGGCGATGAGCTGGTTGAAATCCTTGAAGAGGAGGAGGCTGAGGGAGTCGAAGGGACCGAGGCCCCGCGCTAGGAGGATACAAGGGACCCTGCCGAACCTGTCGGCGATAAGACCGCTCACGAGGTAGAGTGGGACCGATATCCCCATTGCGACGGATTGGAGCAGCCCGTACTGAAACTCGGTCATAAGGTTCACGTTTGTGGCGTAGATCGGGAGGAAGGTCCACGTCATCCTCATGGCGAACCCGCTGATGACTGAGACCAGCAGCATCGCCGAGATAGTTCGTGGCATACCACGGAAGGTTTCCATTATCCCTTTCTCCTCCCGCCTGTCTTCCAGTCTCACTTCGCTCAAGTCTTCGGGGTCGAGGGTTTCCGTTAGGAACACCGCCCTGACCGTCACCGCAACGGCTGCAGCGCAGGCGAAGAGCATCAGACCCATCCTGACGCCGGGACCCACGCCCATGATCGTAATGTAGTATCCGCTGACTACGGGCATGAACACCTGAGGGATCGATGTGAGAGCCCTATAGGCGCCGAAGGCGCTGCCCCTCCTCTCCTGGGGGAGGGACTCCGCGATGAGGGCGTTGAAGGCCGGGCCGTAGAGGGAGGCCACTGAGTTGAGGACGATGCCTGGTATCACCCAGACCCAGCTCTTCGCGAGGAGGAGTAGGATCGGCGCCAGCACCCTGAGGCCCGTGCCGAATACGATGACCTTTTTCCGGCCTATGCGGTCTGCGATGATGCCGCCCGGCAGCTGGAAGAGGATGCGGCTGGTGTTCTGGATGGTGGCGAGGAGGCCGATGATGGTGATAGGGGTGTTCAGAACCTTAAGCAGGTAGAGGCTCCACCAGAGCTCCCAGAGGCTGTTGAAGATGTGGTACAGCATGTTGGTTGAGGAGAGGACGATGATGTTCCTGTTTGTGAAGACTTGTCTGAGGATCGAGGCCACAAATATCTACCTGTTGAGCTGCCCTTTTCCACCAATTACATAACTTGTCATAAATGAGTTTCGATTTAGATTGAAAAAAGGGTTGTATATAGTCAGGCGACGACCAGGGCGAGGACCGCCTTCTCGGTGTGCATCCTGTTCTCGCCCTCGTCGAAGACCGCGCTCTGGGGCCCCTCGATGACGCTGTCGGTCATCTCCTCCCCCCTGTAGCCGGGGAGGCAGTGCATGAAGATGGCGTCGGGCTTCGCCCAGCCCATGGTCTCGTCGTTGATCTGGTACTTGGCGAAGGCTTTCTTCCGCTCCTCTATGTCCTTGTGGCCCATGCTGTGGAAGGTGTTCGCGTAGACGACGTCAGCGCCCGTCAAAGCCTCTTTGAGGTCGTCGGTGACTACCATCTCGGTGCCCCGCTTCTTAGCATTGTCCTCTGCGAAGTCGACGATGACCTTCGCTGGAGCCCAACCTTTAGGCACTGCAACCCAGAAGTCCATCCCCATGAGGCTGCTGACCACCATCAGGGTCTGGCAGACGTTGTAGGGGTCGCCGACGTAGACGAGCTTGTTCCCCGCGATCTTGCCCTTGTGCTCCCTGATGGTGAGCAGGTCGGCCAGCCCCTGGCAGGGGTGGGTCAGGTTGGTGAGGGCGTTGACGACGGGGTTCTTCATGTACTCGGCGTACTCCTCGACGATCTCCTGACCGTAGGTCCTGATTACCAGGGCGTCACAGTAGCGGTCCAGGATCCGGGCTGTGTCCTTGATGGGCTCGCCTCTTGCCAACTGCATCGTCTGGGGGGTGGAGTAGAAGCTCTGGCCTCCCAGGTGGGCAATGCCGGCCTGGAAGCTGAAGCGAGTGCGTGTGCTGTGTTTCTCGAAGACCATGGCGATGGTCCGGCCTTGGAGGTAGGGGTGGGGCTCCTTCATCATCCTCTTCCGCTTGAACTCTTGGGCCACGTCGAGCATGTAGCTGATCTCGACGGGGGCGAAGTCCATGAGGGTGAGGAAGTCTTTCCCCCTGAATCTGTCCTTCATACTCATATCGGATTCTCTAGTTAATTGAGGGAAACGGGTCTTAACATTTCCGCTGATGCTTGGGCCATATCACTGTTACGATAAATATGTTGATTAAGAACCGTTCGAACGCCTACTTTTAGGAGGCCGCCGTTTGAGAGGATTTTTTGCACGCTGGAGAGGCAAGGGCAATGAAGATCCAAGGCGCCTGCCCCCTGGCCAGTCGTTGACTGACAAGTTCCCTGTTCTCCACTACGGAGCCGTTCCATCGGTCGATCTCGGAAGCTGGGATTTCAGGATCTGGGGTTTGGTCGAGGAGGAGAGGGTCTGGACCTACGAGGAGTTCATGGAACTGCCCCGTACGAAGATCGTCCTCGACATTCACTGCGTCACTCGATGGTCGAAGCTAGACACCGAATGGGAGGGCGTCTCAGTCAAGACGTTGGTGGAAGAGGGGCTTATCCGGCCCAAGCCAGAGGGGCGATTCGTGATCCAGTACTGCGAGCAGGGATTCACCGCGAACCTCCCCATCGAGATGGTGCTGGCGGACAACTTCTTCCTAGCGACCCACTACGGCGGAAGTCCCCTCACATTGGAACATGGCTATCCTCTCAGGGGTGTCATAGGCTCCTTCCCGGACCGTAGCGAGGAAAAGACGGCTTATTTCTGGAAGGGAGGTAAATGGCTTCGAGCCCTAGAGTTCAGAGCCGACGATCAGCCTGGGTTCTGGGAGAGGACGGGATATCACAACGAGGGGGATCCCTGGATGGAGCAGAGGTACGGGAGGCTGTTCTGAGCGTTTCGTGATCAGGAGTGTCTTAGGCTAGTCCTAGGAACGCCAACACGTATGGAGCGTAGGAGAGGATGGCACCTCCAGCAGCCACGGAAGCTATCTGCCCTCCGACGTTCGTGGCTAGGGCGTAGGGCAGGAGCCAGTTGTCCGGGTCCTCCTGGCGCCCCAGAAGGTGAGCGGTCCTAGCAGCCATTGGAAAGGCGGAGACCCCGCAGGCCCCAATGAGAGGGTTAATCTTCCCGCCGGTGATGATATTCGCTGCCTTGGCGAATATGATGCCTGCTGAGATGGCGAAAACGAATGCGGCGAGCCCTAGCGCGAAGACGCAGAGGGTGGTCTGGTTTAGGAAGGCCTCCGCTGTCATCGTCCCCCCGATCGACAGACCCAGGAGCAGTGTGACGATGTTCGCCATCTCGTTCTGGGCTGCGTCGGAGAGTCGCTTCACGACGCCGCTCTCCCGCATCAGGTTGCCCAACATCAGTGTACCCATGAGCAGGGTCCCCTGGGGGGCGAGGAAGCTAGTCACCAGGAAGACCATGATGGGAAACAGGACCCTGACCTGTTGGGGCAGCTCCACCGGTGAATGCTCCATCACTATCTTCCTCTCTTTTTCCGTGGTTAGCAACTTGGATAGGGGGATCTGGAGCAGGGGCACCAGCGACATGTACGAGTAGGCGCACACCATCACCGGCCCGAGGAGATGGGGGGCGAACCTCTGGGTGACGAAGATTGCCGTCGGCCCGTCCATGGCCCCGATGATCCCGATGCTGCTGGCCTCCAAGGGGGCGAACCCGAGGATCAGGGCGAGGTTGACCGTGATGAAGATGCCCAGCTGGCCCGCGGCGGCGAAGAGCAGGAGTCTCGGCTGGGTGATGAGGACTGTGAAGTCGCTCATGGCACCTATGCCGACGAAGAGGAGGGCGGGGAGGAGCTCATTCTCGATGCCGTGGACCCTGATGATGTGGAGGATGCCTCCGGGGTCTGCGAGATCAGCAAAAGGTATGTTGGCCAGGATCGCGCCGAAGCCTATCGGTAGGAGGAGGAGGGGTTCATACTTTTTGGCGATGGCCAAATAGACTAGGGCGAGGCCTATGCCCATCATGACGAGTTTATCGATGAGCGGCCACATCTTGGATCAGATCCGTTACGATATCAATGCGAGCCGGTCGCCCCGGCCCACCTGCTGCCCGACCTCGACGAATATCTCTTCCACAACGCCGTCTGCGGGGGCGTAGATCTCGTTCTCCATCTTCATGGCCTCCAGCACCATGAGCACCGCTCCTTTCTCCACCCGGTCCCCTTTGTTCACCCTCACATCGGAGACCACTCCTGGTAAGGGGGCCTTTATTGTATCCCCCTGCATGGCTCCCGTTGATGGAAAGACCTGCTCTCTGACGGAGGGTTTGACAGCCTGAGCAGCCTTATTGGGAAGGCTATGTCTCTCTCCTCCGACCTCTTCCACCTCGACGAGGAAGATCTCTCCGCCCACGGTCACTTTAAACTTCCGTTTCATCTCTCCTGTCCCATCCCCCTGTCCACCGCCTCATTTCTCGCGGCCGCCTTCCAGCGTTCGTCCCCTTCGGTGGCGATCGGACTCGGCCTATAGGTCGCCTCGCTCTCCGTCAACATCAGAACGGCGGCGATGGCGGCCGCCTTGGCTGGTTTTACCTTCCTGTCTAAGGGTTCCTCCGTTTTAAGGAACATACGTCTGGTGACCTCGCTCAACAACCCTATGGCTAGGAGAGTGGTGAACACCAAGGCTATACCGACGGCTGAGAGGTAGAGGCCGAACACCGAATACATTTCAGGCAGCTGATCCTACATCGGGTGGAATCGATATAAGATTATCCGCATCACAGAAAATGGTCCATAAATCGAGGTTTCCCCTCCACAATCCCATTATATAACTCGTCAGTATTTTATTATCAATAAATGCCGTATAGAATCTATCATATGGAATTTTATACTCATCTTTGGATCCTTATTTGGCCCCCACAATCCCTTTATATAATGTGAGTTCTATTCACTTCCAATAGATCTTTAAACCTACAGTTATATTCACGCCTCAATAAACGTTCTTGAAGGCTGTAAACGTTTGTAAGCACCTTATCTTCGGATGAAAACCCCCCGTTCAATGGATGTGTGGACCAAAACTCTTTTTTTAAGCAGACAAGTAATTTTTTCTCAGTTTACAGTACTTCTCTAATGGAAGACACTCCTTTGACATGGACTATCGTCAAGCTAGCCATGATAGGCTCCACGCAGACAGTCGCCAGGGAATACCTCGCTTCGGGCCATGGAGCCGGCACTGTCATAGTGGCAGAGGGCCAGACCCATGGGGAAGGGAGGCGCGGCAGGAGCTGGCATTCTCCAGAAGGAGGGCTCTATTTAACCGCGTTGTTGAAGCCCATTGGCGATGTCGGGCTCATACCCCTGCTGGGAGGCGTGGTCATAGCAGAAGCGATCCATGATATGTTCGACATCGGTGTGGGGCTGAAATGGCCCAACGACGTCCTTATGGGCGGTAAGAAGGTGGGCGGAGTCTTGGCGGAGTCTGGGTGGTCTAGGGAGAAGGCGAGGCACGCCCTCATGGGCATAGGTGTAAACCTCAACAACCCCGTCCCTGACTGGCTCCCAGAGGCCACCTCCCTCTCCAAGGAGCTGGGTGAGAGGGTTGATGTTGACGCATTCCTGCATCGACTCCTCGGAACGTTGGATCGTCATCTCCTGCTAATGGAATCAGATCCCGGACACATCATCTCAGCGTGGAGGGAGTCGTCTCTGACCCTAGGCAGGGTTGTCGATGTCACAGATGGATCCGGTGAGATGGTCTCAGGATTGGCATTGGACATAGACTCGGATGGGGCTCTCCTCGTTGATTGCAAGTGCGAGGTCAAGCGGGTCGTATCAGGGATCCTTGATTTACGTTAATGTTAAGTTCGTTTGATGTGAGGCTTCTTTGAGAACCATGTCGTCCCGTGAAAGTAAGTATCCACCCCAGTCCTATCTGTTCTCCCGGGCCTCAGGGGGGCTCCTCCCCCTTGTGAAGGGAGAGGGTGTCTACGTCTGGGATAGCGATGGGAATCGCTACATCGACGGGAGCGCCGGCCCTATCTGCGTCAACATAGGCCACGGGGTCAAGGAGGTCGCGGAGGCCGTCGCGGACCAGATGGAGAAGATATCCTTCGCCCACAGCTCCCACTTCACCACAGAGTCCGTCCTGGCGTGCGCTGAGAAGCTGGCCCGGTTCGCCCCGCCCAGTCTCAACAAGGTCTATTTCTGCTCGGGGGGCTCAGAGGCCACGGAGGCCGCCGCGAAGCTGGCGCGTCAGTACCACCTGCAACGGGGTGATGTCTCTAGGTACAAGGTGGTGGCCCGTTGGCAGAGCTACCACGGGAATACCCTGGGAGCCCTGTCGATGTCGGGGAACATCGCCCGCCGTCGCAGGTACGCCCCTATGCTCTTGGACTTCCCCCACATCCCACCGGCTTACTGCTACAGATGCCCCTTCGGAACGACTAGGGAGGCTTGCAGCCTAGAGTGTGCCTGGGCTCTGGACGCGGAGGTCAAGGCCAACGGCCCCCAGTATGTTTCAGCTTTTATAGCTGAGCCCGTTGTAGGAGCGACTCTGGGCACATGTCCAGCCCCCGAGGGTTACTTCCAAGTGATCAGGGAGATCTGCGACGAGCACGGCGTCCTGTTCATAGCGGACGAGGTGATGACGGGCCTAGGCAGGACAGGGAAGAACTGGGGCATCCAGCACTGGGGCGTCGAGCCAGACCTCATAGCCACGGCGAAGGGCCTCTCAGGCGGGTACCTGCCCCTGGGCGCTTGCATCGTCAGCGACCAAGTCGCCGAGGCTTTCAACGAACCCTTCGCCCACGGCCACACATACGGCAGCCATCCGGTTGCATGTGCCGTTGGCGTCGCGGTCTTGGACTACGTGGTGAAGCACAATCTTGTTCAGAGGTCGGCTGAGCTCGGGGCGTACCTCCACGAGAGGCTCTGGGAGCTATGTGAGCATCCCACTGTGGGAGATGTCAGGGGAATGGGGATATTCGCAGGCATAGAGTTCGTCGAGGAGAAGGACTCCAAGAAGCCCTTCCCTGCGGAGGTCGGCTTCAGCCGTAGGGTCCTCGATCGGTGCATTGGTAACGGCCTCCTCGTCTATCCCGGCGTTGCCACGGTGGACGGCTTCCTCGGGGATCACATCCAAGTCGCCCCGCCCCTGGTGGTCACAAGGGAGGAGATAGACGAGATCGTCACCCTCCTTGACAGGTCAATAGGTGAGGCGGAGGGAGAGGTCCTATAACACCGTCTAGTCCGGGACGAGAACCCATGGTCAAGATCTCCTACAAGCCTGTGGAGGAGCTGGTCATACTGGAGATGGTGGAGTACGACCTGAGGGAGTTGGCGGAGACCTGTGCGCTACTTATCGACTCCGGCAGGCCCACGATACTGACCTGGGCGGAAGGTGTGGCCTTCTATCACCAGCCCATGCCTTTCAACACCAAGGAGCTGCTCAAAGAGAGGATGAGGGGGCGTATCTACTGGGCGAGCGTAATATATGCCAGCATGCCCGAGTATGTGCCCAGACTTAAGGTTGGGGCGAGGGACATCCCGGTGCTGGCCACCCCGAATCTCGTGTTAGCCCAAGTCGCTGCATGGTTGAAGGGGAGGCTTCATGGTAGCTAGCCTTTTTTCCAGTCCATTTACTGTTGGCTATGCCGTTTTATTGTGTGGCCGGAACCATATTTTTAAAACCCTCGAATGAATCACTATAGGATTCGAGTCAGAGGAATGCTGGATGAGAGACGAAGCAATATCAAAGATATTCAATACGGCCGGTGACGATGGCAGGGACTTTCTCTTCGAGCATGAGGCCAAGGAACTTTGCGCTCTCTATGGATTGCCTGTGACGAGGATCAAAGTCGCCGAGACGGAGGAGAAAACCGTCGAGGCGGCAGGGGAGATCGGGTTCCCCGTTGTCCTGAAGATAGTCTCTCCTCAGGTACTCCACAAGTCAGATGCGGGGGGAGTCCTCGTGGATGTCAAGGATGCTGAGGGCGTCAAGGAGGGTTATAACGAGATCTTGAAGAACGTGAAGGCGAAGGTTCCTGAGGCGGAGATCACCGGCATCCTCGTCCAAGAGATGGCTCCCTGGGGGACGGAGGTCATCGTCGGCTCGACTAAGGACCCTACTTTCGGCCCCACGATCATGTTCGGCCTGGGCGGCATCTTCGTCGAGGTCCTCAAGGACGTGAGCTTCAGGCTGGCCCCCATAACGAGGATGGACGCCGAGGAGATGGTGAAGGAGATCAAAGCCTACAAGATCTTAGAAGGCGTGAGGGGGAAGCCTCCAGTGGACCAGGAGGCCATCGTGAGAATCCTCCTCAAGACGTCCAAGATGCTGATGGAGTGCCCCGAGATCAAGGAGCTGGACATGAACCCGGTGCTGGTCTACGAAAAGGACGCCAAGATCGTAGACGCCAGAGTCATCCTTTAAGTTCTTTAATCATCCATTTGTCACTGTTTCTTCATAGTTCTAATAACAACTCAAGAAATCCTCGTCTTCTATTCGCCCAGCGACAGTAACGCGCAAACAGATCAAATAGAGGAATAGGATGCCCGCAGTGCTGAATGGGGAGGGCTTTTTTGCGGGCATCCCGGTACTTTGACTAGATCAGGCCGTTGAGCATCTGGATGACGGCGTTGAATATACTAAAGCTGTACGCGATGACGGCGAACACGAGTATCCAGCTGATCGATCTCTTCCTCATATCATACCCTCCTGGTCTCTATAGCGGTCTCACATTACTGCTGGGTTGCGGATCGGACGTTGCACTCGGTGATGTATTGGGCGTTGTTGGTGAACACGTTGATGCCCACTGTGGTTCCGATGTCATCCATCTGAATGTTACCGGCCCCGTTGATGTAGATGAGTAGCCCGCCCCCGGAGATCAAGGGGATGTCATCTGAAGCCCTTGTGTAGTTGTATCCTCCGATCGTGACGCTGCTGCCGTTTAAGTCTGAGGGGTTTAGAACGCCGAGGTCACTGGAGATGACGGTGTCCGAGGGTACCCGGTAGTAGTATACAGAGGCCCAGTCGACCTCCGTGCCCCTAACGGTTAGCTTGTCGATGGCGATGTCCTTCCCGCCGATGTTGTTTATCTTGATGGTAGCCACCGAGCCCGTGGAGTTGACCCAGATGTTGTCCTGGGAGAGGCGCAGCTCCTCCATGGCTGTCCTGGTCATGGCGATGTTCGTGGCATAGTAAGTCGCCATTGTTGCGAGAAGCACCGTGACCACGAGGATGATGAGGGTCGACACGACGTTGCTGAGCCCCCTGCTCTGCCAGATGCTGTGGCTCAGGCCCGCCCTCTTCCTCAGGGGGGTGTTCAGCTTGCGATACTGCTCGAGGAAGTCCATGCCCTCGTCGGTGGTGGTGTATACTTTCTTCTCGGAGGAGGGGTGTAGCAGGCCGTTCTCGATGAGCCTCCTCAGGTACTTCCTCACGAGCTTGAAGTTGAGGTTGGCCCTGTATACGATGTGGGTCTTCTTGGCGCCGCTCCTGGCCGCCACGAGGATATCCGCGCATATGTCAAGGTCACTTCTTCTCATCGTACACACCTCTATTTCAGGTTATTACTGAATAATAATTAGATAAAAAGCTTCTCTAACGAAATTAGGAACAATTTTCCTTTTAGAGAACTAAATAAACCACATTTCCCCTTATTTGGAACATTTTTCCGTTATTGGATGGGCTAGAAAATCCTATTTCCCATTATTGGAACGTTTATCGAAGTAAAAAAAAGGAATCAGCGAACTTCGTTCGTTAGCCGATCCATTTTCTGAAGTTCCTGAACTCCAGGACCGCCAATATCAGTACGACGACTGCCGTTGACGCCGTTAATATGGCGCCGCCGTTATCCCCCGTGACCATGTCGAGGACTTCCGCCAAGGTTTCTCCCATATTGAGGATCGATCCGATGCCCATGGCGATGGCTGAGGGGCGGGCGACCGAGACCTCCAGCCAGTCGGAGGCCTCGGAGAAACTTTTCTTCTCGTGGGTGTAGGCGATGTTCGCGGGTGAGAGGCTGTAGACTCCGCTCTGGCCTAGTTCTAGGGTGTAGCTTATGGAGCGGGATTGACCGGGGCCTATCTCACTCCACTGCTCTGAGGTCGTACCCGAGGTGAGTCGAGCGCCGATAGAATATCTGGAGATTGCGGGGGCGTCGTCGACGCTCACATCGGTCATGGTCTCGTCGTCCTCGTTTCTGATGGTGATGGTCACCTCGACTGCCCCGTGGGGTGACGCGGATTGGGTGGAGGCCGTCTTCGAGACCTCGACATTGAGGGGGAGGGTAACCCC
>JAUVHT010000064.1 GCA_030593155.1 Candidatus Bathyarchaeota archaeon | reverse complement strand
GGAGTGGGTCACCGGCTACCAGGAGGACGACTCCAAACTCGCTGAGAAGCGCCATCCCACCCGGTGGGAGCTGGACGCGGCATCAAAGGAACACCCTATCATCATTTCGACGGTGGGGGGCCACTTCTCCATCGTCAACAGTAAGGCCTTCGAGATGGCAGGCGTAACAAAGGAGACCCCCGACCCCGTCGGAGGTAAGTTCGACCGGGACCCCGAGACGGGGGAGATGACCGGAGGCCTCCACGAGGGGGCGATTAATGTCGTCAGGCCCGAGGGGCCGGTGGAGCCCACGAGGGAGCAGTCCTGCGAGGGGGCGAAGCAGATCCTTGAAGAGTGCGCGGCCGTCGGCCTGACATGCGTCTATGACACTGTGGACGGCCCCCAGATCAGGGCCGTCCTGGACCTGAAAAACCGGGGAGAGCTGCCCATAAGGGTGCGGATGGACGCGAAGATCGACCTTTTACCTGAGCTGGAGAGGCTGGGGGTTTACCGGGGCCTCGGGGACGATTGGGCCCGGATCTGCGGCCTCAAGTTCTTCTTCGACGGGGCAATATCTGCCAGGACCGCCGCGGTCACCGAGGAGTACCTGAACAAGCCCGGGTTCTACGGGGTGATGGCCACCACCCGGGAGATCGCCACGGAGACCATCATGGAGGCCTACGCGGCCGGATACAGGATCTCTGCCCACGCCAACGGCGACCGGGCCATCGCCATGTACCTGGACATCATGGAGGAGGCCCAGGCCATGTATCCCCGGGAGGACCCCCGGAACAGGGACATCCACTGCACCGTGATAACCCCCGAGCTCGTGGACAGGATAAAGAAGCTGGGAATACTGCCCACCATCTTCGGCCCCTACGTCTACTACCACGGGGACAAGCTGCTGCCAGCCTTCGGGGAGGAGAGGCTGGAGAGGATGTTCGCCGCCCGGAGCTTCTTGGACGCCGGGGTGAAGATCGCCGCCCACTCCGACCACCCCTGCGCCCCCTACCCGCCGATGATGGCCCTCCACGGGCTGGTGAACAGGACGACGAAAGCTGGAAAGCCCATCGGGAGGAGCCAGAAGGTCTCGGTGATGGAGGCCCTTAGGCTCTACACAATAAACGCAGCCTACCAGCAGTTCGATGAGGATCGTCTTGGATCCATAGAGCCTGGTAAGCTGGCGGACATGGTGGTCCTAGGTGAGGACATCCTTACAACATCCACTGACTCCATCATTGACATCCCAATCGACATGACCATCATAAACGGTGGTGTGGTTTACAAGAGAGAAATATAATATTGAATCGGGTCATTGCTCCCTGAAACTTTTTTATCGTCTAAGAGGTTTATGTCAAATGAGGAAGGGATCCAGATTGAAAGTCATAATTTCCGTGGATATGGAAGGCATCTCGGGCATCGTTGACGGCAGCATGACGGGCCGGGACAAGCACGACTACGGGAAAGGCAGGGCACTCATGGTTGCGGACGTGAACGCCGCCATCGACGGCATCCTGGAAGTAGATCCGGAGGCCGAGATAGTGGTGAGCGACGCCCACGGGGGCATGATCAACATAGAGCCCGAGGAACTCAATGAGGCAGCTGTCCTCGTGAGGGGACCCCGAAGCCCCTGACCCAGATGGCGGGCATCGACGACTCCTTCGACGCGGCCATGTTCGTGGGCTTCCACTCCAAGAAGGGGACCCTCCACGGCGTCCTGAGCCACACCATCTCGGGGCGTTCCATCGAGAGCATCACCATCAACGGTACTGAGGTGGGGGAGACGGCGATAAACGCCGCCATAGCCGGCCACCACGGCGTGCCCGTCGTCTTCGTCGCGGGGGACAAGGCCACCACGCTGGAGGCCAAAGCCCTGAACCCCGAGATCGAGGTGGCGGCGGTGAAGGAAGCCATCGGGAGGACCGCGGCGAAGTGCCTACACCCGGCGAAGGCCAGGAAGCTGATCAAGGAGAACGCCGCTAAAGGCCTGAGGAAGCTAGGCAATATGAAGCCTTTCACCTTCGATCCGCCCGTGGAGACCGTCGTCAGGTTCACCAACGCCAGGATGGCCGACGCCGTGGAGTTCATGCCCTCCGCCGAGAGGCTCGACGGCAAGTCCGTCAGGTTCGTCCAGGACGACTTCGTCAAGGCCTTCGGGGCCATCAGGGCCTCCATCTTCATCGCGGGCGCCGTCTCCAGCTGATCCCCCTCTGCAAATACCAAAGACGGAACTAAACCGAACTATAATAACATACAAGCTGTACCCGCCCACCGACGACCACGCAGAACGCCACAGAACTTCCTAGAAGACGGGGGAGTCATATGTCTTCCCGAAAAAACCAAGCCAAACGATAAAGAGGCTCGAAAACAACGCTGCTCAGAGATGATCCGCGCAACAAACCAGGCTGTTCCGAGAGAAAACACTATCATATCCTGCCGCTCATACCGAGAACCGCTATCCCAAGCCAGCCGAATTAGGAGATCTCCGGGAGCGGGGTTTATACCCACATTTTCCATCCGGCCTGGGCGCTGGTGCCGTAAATCTCTGGATCATGATTCCAGCGCATTAACCAAGACCGTACCATCCAGGGGCTCAGTCAATGGTGCTCTAGGCTTTGAATATAAGCCCCGTGCCAGTTGTGGTACCACACAGCACCGCTATACTGGTTGACGCTTAGCATCCCGAATATCTCCCCATCCCGGGTCGTGTGGATGGTGTAGTACCCGTAGAAGGAGTGAGGGTCGTCTGCCTCGGACCCCGGATAGACCTCGTCTAGGAAGGCCTGGGCGATCTCTATTGCCTCCTCCTCGCCGATTGTCTCCCCGGAGGGGGGCTGGGTGAACCCGCCCATCATGCCCCCGGGGCCGCCCATCATCCCGCCGTGGCCGTATTTGATGTTCCACATCATGTTGGGACCGTACTCCGGGGAGATGCGGCCGCTCTCCTTGTCTATGAGCATCTCGAAGGCGCC
The DNA here is from genome assembly GCA_030593155.1 of Candidatus Bathyarchaeota archaeon. Next base: position 2,313 of record JAUVHT010000064.1, on the reverse strand, counting down.
GATCCCGGTGGATCTCTCGTAGTAGACGACGTAGTGGTTGTACTCGAACTCCATTATCTCCCCGATGGCGAGGTCGGGGTCGTTGAGGGAGTCCAGATGCCTCTCGGCGATTCCCTCCGCTCTTTCGAGGTCTATGTCTCTGGTCGAGAAGAAGTTGTAGTACAGGACTCCCGCCAAGCCGATTGCGACGATCGCGAAGCCGATTAACAGGTTGCGATTGTAGCTCATATTGCTCGCCCGGGCCTCTCAAGGGTCTCCCTGATCTTCTCGAATTCCTCGAGGGTTATCTCCCCTCTGGCCAGCCTCATCCGGGCGAACTCCAGGGGGTCTTCTCTCCTACTCCTGTAAGTCCTGGGGGCGGTGGTCGTGTAGAACAGGTAGCCGAGCCCTATGATCACCAGCAGCCAGAACCACAAACCCCAGCCCATCCCCCAGAAGTTCCACATGTGGTCCATCCATCCGTTCAAGGCGCTTCCACCTTCTGTTCTCAATAACTTGGAAGAAATGGCAACATAAAAATCATAGTAACAGTTGCGCGATGGCTTTTTTTCAATGGATTACGGAGGGATTTCAACTCACGTTCTCCATCCGGCCTGTGAGCTGGTACCGTGTACCTGTGGTTCATGGCTCAAGGGATTCAGCCACTTTCCTCAAGAACTTGTCGGCGTTGATAATCAGTGTCCTCGCGCCTTCCTCAGAGAAAATCATCCCATAATCGGCGGATTCCCTCATGCTCTTCGCGTCGCGGAGATCGTCAATATAATCGCGCTCAAGTAACCCGGTTCTAACGAATAGAGCCGTGAGAGCTTCTAAAAGTGCTGAATGGCTCTTCTCCCTGTAGCCCTTGCTGTAAAGTAGGGCGCGGCCTGAGTGGAACATGGAATAGTACGCTTGGACCGTTGCCCACTTGTGGTCCTCCTGCTCAAGTGATCTGCGGGCCTTCTCTAGATCGTAGCTGGCTCCCTCCAGCTCCTTGAGGATCGCCTCCCTGGATGCGCGGAAACGCTGTATCTTCCTCTCCCTGAGCAGTCCTTTTATCACAGGATCTACTCTCGCTCCCACAGCGTGATCCCCCTGAGGATCTCATCGTACAATGGAAGATCCTGATTTCTCAGACTGATGTACTCGTTTACGTCGACTATTATGGGAGACATGCTCCTCCTGGTGTGGAGAGTCTTCAAATTCTCTGCCACGACCTCCTTTTCATCGGTGAGGATGAACAGGTCCATGTCGCTGTCCTTGACATCGGTCCCCTCGGAGCAACTCCCGAACAAAACGACTCGCTTTGCATGGGGTTTGATCCTTTCGACTATATCTTTCAATTCCAACACGTTGAAGAGGACCTTCAATTGACGGGCTGTTGGGTCATCAATGTTGTATCTGTAGATATGGATCTTGCCCTTCTCCTCCTTCACGACGAGTCCATTTTCTACCAGATCTGGTAGAACACGGTTCGCTGAGCCCACGCTGATATGTGCTTCGTTGGCGACCTCCCTTTGATAATATTGACGAAGAGGGTCGAAAGCCAAATTATACAGCACCTTCAAGGATGCCCCTGAAAATAATTTCAAATTTTTGAACATACGTTCAATAAAATGAACGACAGGATATAAAAATTACGAATAGCCCTCGTAATGGAATTGAACCCACGCTCTCTTTCCGACCTGGATGTCGGGTCATAAACCTATGGTTCACGAGTCCAGCGCAATAGCCCAGCCAAACCAGGTAGAAAACAACGTCAATAACATTATACCCCCTATGCCGACCAAAAAAAGGTAAGGGGGGTCATGCATCCGCCTGAGAACAACGCTCCAATCAACGAAAGCAACCCGAAAACACCTCACCCCGGCTCCGATTCCAGTCAAAAACCTGAGCAACTACGAGAAAAACCCAGATGATTTCGAGCCCCCCTCATACTCCACCACAAGGGGGGAGGGGGGGGGTCATGCATCGGAACCGGAAAAATCCTCCCCACAACGAAAGGAACCGGAAAACGACCCCGATACGATCAGAATCATGTCAAAAGGAGTACTTATGCATACCTAAAACCGCTATAAGCGACAGCCATTATAACCCTCCGAAAAAACCCTTATGACCACCTACCGGTCATAACCACTGAAAACACTATCACATGCCACCACCCACACCGAGAACAACTTAGAACGACCGATGGTGGGCCCGGAGGGATTTGAACCCACGACTCCCAGGTTATGAGCCTGGTGCTCTAGGCCAAGCTGAGCTACGGGCCCCCAGCAACAATATACCCCAACCCACAGATAAATAAGGCTTCCACAAACCCCAGAACCCTTAAAC
>JAUVHT010000100.1 GCA_030593155.1 Candidatus Bathyarchaeota archaeon | reverse complement strand
TTCATCATGATCGGCCTCGGAGCGTACTTCGGCAACACCGTCCTCTTCAGGTTCACCATGCTCACCGGAAGAGCTCAGTTCTTCCTGCAGGTCCTGAAGATAATTCCGATGTAGAGACCAAACCCCCTTTTCTTTTTATTTCTCGGAGCCTAGGTGACCCCAGGATCATCTCTCGAACATTTTAAGGCACCAAAGCTGACCTAAGTGTAAAGGCGGTAATCTGCTATGAGCGACGTACGATGGTTCCAAGAGCTCAAGGAGGACCCCCGGCTCAAGACCAGGGTCAAGGTGGAGAACTATCTCCTAGTCCAATTGGGGATGAGACCCTGCTCCCAGACCACCATGCCCGTAGACCTCCCAAGCGCCGAGGAAATGGGTTCGACCATCGACAGGATGATGTCCCCCAAGATGGGGCAGATCAAGGGGGAACCCGACCCCAGGAGGAGGCTGGCGGCCATAGCCTCCCTGAAGAAAGAGATGAGGGCCGCCTACAACCAGGTGGTGAAAGCCTCAGAGCAGTACAGGGCCCACTTGGATTGGGCCGCCGCCCTGAGGCTCAGGACGAGGATCGTGGACATCAGGCCGACCGTTCAGGAGGTGTATGTTTTCAAGGAGAGACGCCTGGGTGGGGAACTCAAGCGGCTGATGAAGGAACGGGAGAAGATCAGGAAGAGGGCCTACGCCAGGGCGTCTCCCGGGATGGACAGGGTCCGCCTCGCGTACCCCGAGGAATTCGAGGGCTCCTGGCTCAGGGACCTGGGGGAGATCCTCGGATACCCCGAATGCTGCGTCGACGCCTACGCATCTGACCGGGAGGGAAGCGTCAACGTGGAGGAGCGGGCCGCAACGCAGCTGGAGGAATCTCTGAGGGCAGGAGAGATGGATCCCATGGCTTACTACGTTGGTTATTTCTTCCCTTGTACACCGGACTGTGAGGCGGCTCTCTTCAAGGGTAAGGAGGGCCTGAGCCGCCTGGCTGACCTCGATCCCTCTTGGGGAAACCTTTACTCTACTATAGTAGTCGAGAACATGGAGAACATCCGCCGCCAGCCCGAGGTCATAGCACGGTATCGTGCCAGGGCTCAAGGAGATCTAGGTGGGCAACCATAGGAGGTCCTACGTCTGATCAGCTGGCTTTCCAGGGACGGTAAGATCCTCCTGTCGGCTAGGCCCTTCCAGTCTTTCTCCGCGAGCTTCGTCTCCATATTCCTCGCTATCTACCTGAGTCTGATCGGGCTTCCCCTCTGGCAGATCGGCCTCGTCTTGACGGGGGGGCTCCTCTGCTCGACGATCTTCAACACCGTGGCTGGCTTCATGGCCGACCGGATGGGCCGGCGGAGGATGCTGGTGTTCTTCGGAATGATCACCGTCCTGTCCGGCGTCGTCTTCGCGATGGTGTCTAATCCCTTCGTACTTGTCCCGGTCGCGATCGTCTCGACCCTGGGGTACAGGGGAGGCTTCGGCCCCGCCAACATGCTTGAGAGAGTGATCCTGGCCCAGTCCTGCCCAGAGGAGAGGAGGACCCGGATGTACGCGATCAGGAGCACGCTGAACTCCGTGGCCACCTCAGCTGGGTCCTTCTTCGTGGGGGCCGTGGTTCTGTTTCAGGGCGCGTTCGGCCTCACTCCGGTGGCTGCGTACAGGTGGATGTTCTGGATCTACGCCCTCATGAACGGTGTGGTTGTCATGCTCTACTTGCTCCTATCCGATGAGGTGGAGGTGGAGCAGGCGTCGGAGGAATCTCCTCCCCTGTCGCCTGAGACCAAAAGTTTTGTCCTGAAGATCTCGCTCCTATTCAGCTTAGATTCCCTGGGCAGCGGCTTCGTCACCAACAGCTTGGTCTCCTACTGGTTCTTCGACCGGTTCGGCCTGGGCATGGACACAATTGGTGCCATCTTCGCGGCCTCCAGCCTGCTGGCGGCGCTGTCCTTCATGCTCGCGGCCCGGATCTCGGAGCGGATCGGCCTCATCAACACCATGGTCTACAGTCACCTCCCCGCGAACGTGATGACCATGACCATCCCCTGGATGCCCAACCTCGCGGCATCCTCAGCGGTCTACGTGGGCAGGTCACTGCTCTCCCAGATGGACGTGCCGACGAGGCAGTCCTACGTCATGGCCATCGTGAAGCCCGAGGAGAGGAGCAGGGTGGCCGGCCTCATAAACCTCCCCCGGAGCCTGACCTCCGCCCTGGGGCCAAGCATCTCGGGGTTCATGATGCAGTTCATGGGCACGTCTCTCCCCTTCCTGTTCGCAGGGGGGCTGAAATCCGCCTACGATATTGGCCTCTACTTCATGTTCAGGAACGTGAAGCCGCCTGAGGAGAGAGAGGGCTAGCGGAGGGGGACCTCGCCCTGCTCGACGGGGACCCGTTCCACCTTGAACACGACGGGGCGCTCCGAGTCGGGGCAGCTGAAGTACTTGATCTTGTCTATATAATCCCAGGGCTCTGTGACCTCCCTGCAGAAGGCCGAGGTGAGGGGGAGGATGGCGCTGAAGGCGGCGAGGCAAACGCTGTCCGTCTCCCCGAGCACGAGTCTTCCCGGGTTGCCCGTGACGGTGATCCTGTCGCCCACCCTGTAGACTTTGCAGGGCCCGGAGACGTGGGTTGGCTCGCCGTCCAGGCTCTCTGGCTCGTTTACCTCAACCACCGTGAAGACGACTTTGTACATTCTTTGTCACCTTGAATAGACTAGGATCTTGTTTAAAAAATAAAAAGGGGTGTTTTTTCGCGATCTACTGGAAGCTGAAGGCAACCTGGACGGACACCGAGACGCTCAATGAGCCCTCGATAATCGGGGTGGGCGCCATGCCGCTGTCGTAGGAGGCTTCAGCAACGCTTCTGTATGGCGTGTAGGGGTAGTAGACGCTCTCGCTCACCGAGAGGACTCCTGTGATCTCCAGTTCCAGAGTTTCCGCTATGAGGTCGGCTTTCCTCTGGGCGTTCTGGAGGGCCAGAACGTAGGCCTCCTCGGCGAGGCTTTCTGCGTCCTCATCTGAGAGGCCGAAGGAGATGCCCTGGATGCTGTTGGCGCCGGCCCCAGCGGCCGCGTCGATGACGCTTCCGACGAGGTCGATGTCGTCCACCTCTATCTGGATCATGTTGGTTACCCTGTAGCCAGTGACGGTCCTCGTTTCCCAGTTGTAGTTGGGGCTTACGCTGTATTGGACTGTCTTGATCTTATCCTCTCCGATGCCAAGGGCCTTGACGGCGTCGATGACCGATGTCATGAGCACCGCGTTGTCCTCGACGGCCTCAGAGGCGACCGGATCCTCGGTCCACGCTCCCAGTGTCAGTGTGGCCTGGTTGGCCTGGGCCGAGGCGCTCCCGGACCCAGAGACCAGGATGGCGTTCACCTGCTCGTCGCTCAAGGCGACTGCGGACATGCTCCCCAGCGAGGGGGGTATGCCGGCAGGGAACTTGAATAGGCTATCGTCTTCCTCGGCTGGTTGGGGTTTGTAGGCGATTATCGCCCCGGCCAGGATGACCGACAGGCAGATCGCGATGACGGAGATATATTGTTGTTTGGTTTTCATTTCTTCGTCGGACAATACAGGCGGGCCTCTGAATTATATTACCATGCTTTAGAACGATCGTTCAAAATCGTTGATAGAGCGTTCTAACAAGTAGAACAGCCGCCCGCATGTGAGAAGATATATGTAGATTGGATACTGCGCCACAAGTTCCTTTTGAACCTCATAGAAAGCGATGTCTGGGATATGATCTGGAGGGACATCCAATCCACGGCGCGCCCAGTGACCCATATGCCTGATGAAAGGTGTGAAGAAACACCATACCTAAGAAGAAAATTTTTTCACATGTTCGTGAACTTGTTACTAGGAGATCTGTCATGCCTATACTAGATTCTAATGAAATGGAAAAAAGGGGCTTGAGCAAGGTTGCCGAGCTTATGGCCGTAGCCGCGAGGACCGCACCCAAGACTAGGGGCGTAGACGAGATAGTGACGGCGGTCGTGAGCGGCGATGAGAAGGGTGTCATCGCCGACAAGATGGCCAGTCTGTACAAGGACAAGCGGAACCCCCTCACATTCTTCGAGAGGGACGCGGGTAACTTGAGGGACTCTCCCTACCTCGTTTTGATAGGTGTCAAGGGAACCACGCCAAAGAGGCCCGA
>JAUVHT010000082.1 GCA_030593155.1 Candidatus Bathyarchaeota archaeon | reverse complement strand
GCCCCCGTCTGCGACGTGGCAGCCGAAATCGCTGGCTAAGCCGTCCGGGTCGTGGTAGCTGAGGATGGCGCACCCGTGGGCGGCGGCTTCCAGGAAGGAGACGGGCAGGCCCTCGCTCACGCTGGTGTTTACCAGGATCCAAGACTCATCCAGCAGTCGACTTTTCTCCTTTCCCTCAACGAAGCCGAGCATCTCCAGATTCTGGATATCGCCATACTGTCTCCTCAGCCTCCTGTCCCTGTCCTCGTTGTGAGCCCGCCCCATGGCTATGAACCTCACCTCGGGGAACCTCCTGGCCATCTTGAAGAAGAGCTCGGGCCGTTTCTCGCCGTCGAGCCTCCCCAGGAAGCAGACCGTCGGTTCGATGGCTTTCTCAGGCCTACCATGGGGTATTTCGACAGGGTTGGGGAGGAAGCCCGGGTCTGCCTCAAGGCCGTAGACCTCCTTCGCCTTAGGGATGGCGTGCCTGGCCTGACAGTACACGGCGTCCATCCTCCTCACGGCCTCCTTCAGCATGCCGCCCAGCAGGGAGTTGAAGAGCCTCCGCCTCAAAGGGTAGACACTGTTGACCCTCCGCCAGTCCTCCGCCGTCCTCGGATTCTGGCATGTCGCCATATGCTTCCTACCGGTCATCACGTCCATGGCCAGCGCACTACCCCAGCTGGGCTCCTCCGAGTGGTACACGTCAGAGTCGCAGAGCCTGTAGATGGAGCCGGTGAAGGAGTACCTGTACAGGGGGAAGCCGTGGACCGTCATTCCATCGAGCTCCTCGACCGGCCTCTGGCCGTCTCCCATCGGCACGACCACCGAGACGTCGACGCCTCTCCCCACGAGCGCCTTGCCTATCGTTCGAGTGCACTTCCCGAAACCGCCGTATCTGCCCCATGCGAAGAGCTCGGTGGCGACGAGGCAGACGGACAGATCCATAACGATATATTCAGATTGAAATAAAGATAAAACTATTAGGTCGAGGCCCTGTGATGAAAGTTCTAACGGTCACCCCCTCGTTTCCCCGGTTTGAGGGAGACTACCATGGGCGCTTCATCTACGACCTGTGCCGCAAGCTCTTCGAGAACGGTGTGGACCTGAAGGTCCTCGCCCCCCGGACCAAGAGCTCCAAGCCTTTCCCGACCGGCTTCGAAGTCGATCGGTTCCCTTTCATTCCAAGACAGAGGTGGGAGTCTCTCTCGGAGAGGACGATGAAAGGCGCCCCCCTTGCACATCTAATCCAGCTCCCCCCCTACATGGCCTCAGCCTACCTCCACCTGATGGCTGAATCGGCCTCGGTGGTCCACGCGCACCTCGCCATCCCGATGGGCTTCCTCGCGACCCTCCTCCCGGGACGTACGCCCCTGGTGGTGACCTGCCACGGTAGCGACTGCACCCTCCCCTGCACTGATCCGATCTTCAGGCCCTTTGTGAGGCACACGTTGACCCGGGCCGATAGAGTTGTGGCCGTCTCAGATTTCGTAGGAAGGATTGCAGTACAACTGGGAGCGCCCATAGAGAAAGTCGAGACTATTCCCATGGGCATCGACACGTCAAAGTTCAAGCCTTCCAGGGACGCGGCCCCTCTTCGAGAGGAATTCGGGATACCGGAAGGCTGTGCGGTCATCGGCACCCTCGGGCGTCTTGTCTCGGAGAAGAGGGTGGAGGATATCATCCGGGTTGTCCCCCACGTCTTCCGGAAAGTCGATGCCGTCTTCCTCATCGGTGGTGATGGACCCCGACGGGCATATTTGGAGGAGCTGGCCGGGAGACGAGAGAACATCCGCTTTCTGGGGGAGGTCAGGGACGCACCCCTATTCCACCGGCTTTGCGATGTCTTCGTCATGGCATCGGTCAGGGAGGGCCTCTCCGTGGCACTTCAGGAGGCGATGGCGACCGGCTGTGTACCTGTCGCCGTGAATGGGTTCGGCTATCCCGAGCTCGTGGATGAGGGTGTGAACGGCTACCTCTTCGAGCTGGGGGATGCCCAGGGTATGGCCTACAAGATCCTGAAGGCTATCGACTCCCGGGAACTGGGGAAAAAAGCTAGGGAGACCATACAGAAATCCTTCGAATTGGAGGACAACGCGATGAGATACCTTCGACTATATGATGATTTGATACGATCTAACTGTTAAATACTACGTACAGTTTATAATACTCTACAAGACGTTTGTAGGCCTTTCATACACACGTGAGTTATTATAAAATGGGGTTTAAAGAGAAGAGCAAGGGGGTTCAGATACCACGTGGTGGTGGTGAAGACCATAAACAGTCGAAGGTCAAAGTTGGAGATATACCTAGAGGTCCTCCAGATCATCAAAGACGGGACGTCGAAGCCCACCCGGATCATGTACAACGCCAACATCTCATGGCAGCCCCTGATGCGGGTGCTCAAATCCATGATCTCCCAGGACCTCATAAGGGAGATCGACGTGAGCTCTGAGGGGAGGAAGAGGGACAAGAGGACGAGCAGGCTCTACGAGATCACCATGAAAGGAGAGCAGGTTATACGGTACTTCAAGGAAGCCAAGGAACTGGGCCTCGACGAGGCCATAATTCCCCTTTGATTGCGTCGAGAACCCTTCAACTCTTTTTTTCGTTTTAATCCAACGCGACACATGAACGCACCGACGGGAATAATTTGAATCAAAGCCCCATTTGCCATGGATGCCTCCCTGGTAGCGTCTAGGATTCCAAAGACGAGGGACTTAAACGGGAGTAGCCGCAATAAGACCGCGATAATCCCCATGACACTTTTGGCCGGCGTCGACGAGGCTGGGCGGGGCTGCGTCATAGGCCCCCTGGTGGTCGCAGGCGTGCTCATCGAAGAGAGGCGAAGCGGCGACCTCGTCAACTTGGGGGTTAGGGACTCTAAACAACTTTCCCCTAGGAAGAGGGAAGCCTTGGCCGCTGAGATCAAGGCCGTGGCGAGGAAGTGGGCCTACTTCGACCTGCAGCCATGGGCCATCGACAAGGTGGTGGAGAGGGCTCAGAAGTTCAGGAAGCTGAACTACCTGGAGGCTATGGCCATGGCGAGGGTCATACGGGATCTACGTCCAGACAGGGCATACATCGACCCCGCGGACGTGGTGGCCGAAAGATACTGTGGGCAGATGATGAGGGTCCTTCCCTGGAAGCCGGAGCTTGTCTGCGAGAAGAAGGCGGACGTCAAGTATCCAGTGGTCTCCGCGGCTTCAATTTTGGCAAAAGTTCGAAGAGACAGTATCGTGGCGGAACTGAGGGAGCAGCACGGGGACTTCGGCTCAGGATATCCCAGCGACTGGAGGACCATAGAGTTCCTCGAATCCCTCCTCGGGGGAACCGACGCCCCTCCATCGTTCGTCAGGAGATCGTGGTCCACCGTCAGGCGGATGCTTCGCGAGGACCCCTAACCCTCGTATCTTGCGACCACCATGGCGTGATCCTTCACGTAGGGATCCAGCTTCAGAGCCTCGTGAATCTCGAAGCCGTTCCCTTCCAGCACCCCGATCTCCCCCGCGTAGACCCTCTCGGGGGGGAGGGCGACGTCTATGCTCCTGGACTTCACTGCCAACATGACCCAGCCCCCCGGCCTCAGGAAGAACTCGGCGTTCTTAACGACGATGTCCGCTTGGTCCGGCTGGGCGACGTCTGCGTAGATGGCGTTGACCTTCGGCACGAGCATGGCGTATGAATCTGGCCGGCGGGCGTCGCCCAATATCGGCGACACGTTGCCCCTATGCCTGGTGACTTTTTCGATGAGGTCCCTCATGGGACGGGGGGCGAAATCGACCCCCCAGACGTGGCCCCCTCCCCCCACGATGTCGGAGATGTGGGAGCATGTGGTCCCCGAGGCCACTCCCAGGTAGAGTATCTTGTCGCCGGGGTTGAGGGGGACCGTATCCAATCCTTTCATTATGGCCGCGGCCAGCTTGCTCCTGAAGGGGTTCCACGAGCGGTACTCCTCGTCCCCGATTCGGATGAGCTGTTCCCCGTAGACGGTCAGGCCCGGAGTCAGGTTCAGGGTGGCCACGAGTTCCTTGGACTCCACCTGCACCCTGAAGATTCCAGGGAATGGTTCCTCCGGCGTCATGTCTGGCACCATGGATGTTCGGGTCTCTGATGAAAACTCTGTTGGGCCCCTAGGCCTCGACCTGCTGCTCCATCATCTTTGCCTGGTCGACGGCGAGCTGCTGGAGCCACGCCATGGGGGGCCTCAGTTCTCCCACCCTCTTGGCGAAGTGATGGCAGTTGAGGTACGACGGGCTGTTGCAGATGCGGCGGAAAAAGTCCTTTGTGATGTAGACGCCGCAGTCGTTGAGGTAAGGGCAGTCTTTCTTGTTGAGCTTCTTCTGGAAGGCCTCCGAGAGCGTTGTCATCCGCTTTTTCACCTGTTTGCATCTGTTATCTTATAATCTGTATTAGTAATCCATTATCATGGGATTTATACTTAACTGTATCAGTGTTCAGTAACT
>JAUVHT010000091.1 GCA_030593155.1 Candidatus Bathyarchaeota archaeon | reverse complement strand
TGGATTTCTAGACGAAAAAAATGTTGCTTCTCATGCGCGAACGCCTTCGGAGAAGCCCCGTTAGACCTGAGGCAGAACAAGGCGGTGTTCCTCTCCGAGGCGTTTTCTGAAGTGGGTGAAGAGGCCGTGGCTGGGGGTGTGCTTCCTGAAGCCGCAGGTCTTGGCGGCTTGTGTGTCGTGTTTGAGGCGTAAGGCGAGTCTTCGGTCGCTGGGGATTTGGAGGAGGTGTTTGAGGAGCTGGGCTTTGAGGATTGACATGGGGTTGTAGGGTTTTCTCCCTGGGCCTTTCTTGGGGTAGAAGCCTTTGAGGAGGAGGCGTGTGTGAGGGGTGTTGACGGAGTTGAGCACCTGTTTTATCTTCACTGTTTTTTCAATCTATAATTGGAGTGGCGCCTTTAATTTCTAAACACCCTAGCGCGCGAAAAGGTGATCCGGAGTTCACGATGGCGGAGGGTTAGCAGAATTTCTGGATCTCGATGACATAGCCCTCGGGGTCTTCCAGCAGGAACATGCGGAGGCCTAGCTCCTCGTTGTCCTTGGGCTCGGTGAGGGTCCTGACGCCTAGTTTCTGTATGTGTTCGTACCACTGGTCTACGTCGTGGACCACGACAGTTATCATGACGGGCTTCGTCGGGCTGGCTTTGTGGTAACCCGTGTTACCGTCAACGAGGCCAACGTGAGCTCTCCCAGCTACTTTGTAGATCTTGGCCCATCCCTGGTCAATGACCAACTCGAATCCCATGATGTCTCTGTAGAACTCCTCCACCTTCTCTAAATCCTCGTAGTAGAGGAACGTGATCAATCCGTCTACCGCTGGAAACTCCAAATTGCGCACCCGATCTACTCTGAGGGGATCGATCTAATAGAAGTTAACGTTGGTTTCTACGTGTGTCGCTCCCCTTTTTATGTAGTCGAGTATACAACACGAGCCTCCATAAACGCAGAGGAGTTCTGTAAGAGCGTACTCGATATAACGTAATCCATCTGGGTTGGTCGGGGAGGACTATCGATCCAGACGAGCTGTCTTTTGATCGGGTGTGTCCAAGATCGGATCGACGCTGACTATCGTTGCTATCGCATCTCCCATCTGGGACGTGCTCGCGCTCCCCCCCAGGTCGAAAGTCTTTACTTCTCCTTCAGCGATGACCGAAGCCACCGCGTTGTCTATCGAGGCGGCTTCCTCTCTGCTCCCCAGCCACTTGAGCATGAGCTTGGCTGAGAGGATGGAGGCTATCGGGTTGGCGACACCCTTGCCCGCTAGGTCCCAGGCGGTTCCGTGGATGGGCTCAAAGAATGCGAATGTGTCGCCGATGCAGGCCGAGGGCGCCAGGCCGACCCCTCCGATCTGGCCGATGACGAAGCCGGAGAGGATGTCCCCGTAGATGTCTGGAGTGACGATGACGTCGAAGCAGTTGGGGTCCATGGCCTGCATCATGGCCGCCACGTCCACGCTGACGCATTCTCTCTCGATGCTGGGGTACCTGTCGGCCATCACGTTGTACGCCTTCCTGAACATCTTGTCACTGTATAGCCAGTTGCTCTGGTCGATGCAGGTGATCTTGCTCCTGCCCTCCCTGAGGGCGTAGGTGTAGGCGTACAGGGCGATTCGTTGGGCCCCGAACTGGGTGATGACCCTCTTGTCCACGCCCTGGTTGTCCCAGAGGAAGCCCTCGTGCTCCAGGGCGAAGCCCTCGGCGTTGTCCCTGATTATCACCACATCGATGTCTCTCTGGGAGCGCTGGTCGTCGGGGGGGTAGATGCCGGGGTACAGCCTGAGGGGGCGGACGTTGGCGTAGGCGTTCTTCTCGATCCTGAGGTAGATGAGCACCTTGCGGGGGACGCCGTACGGAGCGTAGTCGTGGCCCACGGCCCCAAAGAGGACGGCGTCAGCCTCGTCGCAGGCCTCCATAGCCTCGTCCGGGAGGGGGTTGCCCGTCTGGATGTAGGCCTTTCCCCCTACGTTGCAGTGGATGAACTCGAAGCCCAGTCCGGTGGCTTCCAGGACCTTGATGGCCTCGTCGGTGACCTCTGGGCCTATGCCGTCCCCTGGCATCACGGCTATCTTGTATCGTCTGGGCACGTTCTACCTACCGGAACTGGTTCTTACCTCGGATTTTAAATGGGTTTATGGGTATCAGGCGGCTACATACAGGGCTTGCGTGATCTGGTCCTAAAAATTTGGAATGTGGGAGGGGGTTACACGTCGTGCGCCTCGAAAAAGGGGGGGTAGGCCCTGAGGAGCGGAGAGGAGCTTACGAGTGCGGAGCTGGGTACGGATTGACGGGGGACCCCTTTCTAATGCCCGTCGTCGTCCTCTTCTTTAAATCGGAGAGGACTGGGCATATCTTTTCTTTTATATCGTCCATGTCGACCCATATGGATTGGATGATGGTCGACAGGAACCCCTTCGTCTTTTCGAGTAGTTCTTCCAGAGATCTGTTCACAAACTGCATTTCTCGATGTGGGATGCCACTCATGATCGATCAATGTGTATGGGCCATCCCATTTACGCCCCCTTTCTTGACTATTTAGGAACATTGTTCAGATATAAAACTTCTCTAACGATTTTGGAAAATAAATGGACGATAAATTGGAAAAGGCCTTTATTTATGGGTGTTTTTTTACCATTTTTGGAAGTGTTCTCGTTTCAGTTTTTACCATGTATGGGAAAAAATTGTTGGATATGTAAATAGCGGGTGTTTATTGTTTAGGGTTATTCCTATGCGCGCGTGTGCGATCAGTATGTTTGGATGGTGTTTTTATTAGTTACTTGCTCTCCATAACTTTCTTTATTGGTTTAGTAGTACAGATTTTAATTCCTGGATGTCGGGGATGGTTGATTGCGTCGTTTGACCTTGGACGGACTTGAGAAGAGGGTGGTCACCAGGGAGTGGATTGACTGGTACCGAGAGGAGCATAAGTCGAGGGCCAGGGAAGTCCGCCTCGAGGGGGGATTGGTGAAGCCCCGTCATCCCCATTGGAATCTTCCCTTCTGTAATATCTGTGATATGGATTTCGAGGTGGAGGAGGAGTTTTACCTGTTGTATGTGGGGGGGCATGCCGTGGGTTATCATGTCGACTGTGTTCTATCAAATATCGATACGGCGAAGGTGAGGAATGTCATCTCCCAGGACAGGGGTTACAGGGTGAAGCGTGGTTTTGTGGTGGATCGCGGCTTGGTGGTGGGGCGTGACTCGGTGGTGGATCTGGGTGAGGTGGTGGATCGCGGTGGGGTCGATGAGGGCCTGCGAGAGCAATTCTTCCGCTATTTGATTGATCTTTTATCGCCTTGATTGTGTGCGGGGGTTGGTTGCGGGTCCTTCCGGGGAATGGCGGGGGGTCGGGTTCTAGATGTATAAATGGTTAAATAATGTGGGGGAGTTCATCTGGGATTGGGTGGCTGGGGGCGCGCTGCAAAATTGGGTGCGAGATGTTCCTGTGTGCTCTTTATATCATTGGAGAGTACGGCTTGTTTGAAGGAGGGTGAGGCGTCGTGAGGTCGGTTGGGAAGAGTAGGGTTTTGGGTCTGCTTGTCGGTATCTGCTTGGTTACAGTGTTCCTTGGATTTGTGGTCGTAAGGGCTGAGGGGATTAAGCCCACCGTCTGGATCACCATCCACAGGATCCAGAGTATAGACAGTATTGAGGGTCCTCTCGAGGGGGAGCCTGACTGGTACTATAAGCTTGAGGTCTGGGATGGGGGTGAGTGGCAGAGCTTTGAGCTGTCCACGACTGTCGGGGACGGTGATCTGGTGGGGAACTATACCCATTCGTTCGTCCTTGAGGGCTTGTCCTCTAACTCGACGCATTTCTACATCATCCTGTACGAGAAGGAGACTTACATCACGATCCCGGAGATCGCTGACATTAGCGGGAATCCGAGATTTATACCGCCCGAACAGGTAGCTCCACCCCCCATTGGCGCTATATACCACGGATGGTATGATCTAATTTCCGGTTCCTTGTCCGGGGACACTTTGGTTTTCGAGGATGGATGGCATAGGACATCTGGAGATTTCGACGGGAGCACTTCGGTTGACGAAAACGACGCTGACCTCTGGTTCAGCGTCGTGGACGATTATGATTCACCGATAGCGGAGGCCGGTGCTAATCGGACTTGCGAGACAGGAGATGTCCTCTCTTTCTCGGGGTCGAATTCCACGGCTTCCAGCGGTTCTTCCCTGATCTTGTTCGAGTGGGATTTCGATGGCGATAATGTGGTGGACGCTGACGATTCAGATG
>JAUVHT010000037.1 GCA_030593155.1 Candidatus Bathyarchaeota archaeon | reverse complement strand
CTCCCTTCCGGTGGGCTTTGGTCAGAGCCTTGAAGCCATCTGGCGGGAGGAAGAGATCACCATAAACCCCTATGAATTCCTCTCCGTCCGAGAAGTCCTCCGCCATCCTGAAGGCATTGGCGGTGCCACTGAGCTCTTCCTGCTTGATGTAGCCGATCTCCAGGTCTAGCTGATCTCCATCCCCGAAGTATTCCTTTATCTGATCCTCCATGTAGTGGGTGACCAGCAGGGCCTCGCCCACACCCGCCTCGACCAGACCCTCTAAAATCCATTTGAGAAGGGGTTTGCCCCCGATGGGGAGCAGGTGCTTGGGTCGATTCTCGGTGAGAGGCCTGAGGCGCTCCCCCTTCCCGGCTGCCAGAACAACGGCTTTCATCTTCTAACCTCCAACTACCGCGGTCACAAACCTGCGGCTGGTCTCCAAGAGCTCTTCGGCCCTCCCGCTTTCGTGGGCCTCCACGGTTATCCTGATGATCGGCTCCGTGCCCGAGGGCCGTATGAGCACCCATCCGTCCTCCAGCTGGAGGCGGACCCCGTCCACAGTGGACACGTCCTTCACCTCGCCGAACTCTCCCTCTAACTTGGATATGGACTTCATGGTCGCTTCTTTCTCCTTGTTTGGGCATTGGACCTTGTCCCGGAGGGTGGGGTACTCGGGGATGTCCCCGATGAACTCCGAGAGGGTCTTCCCCTCCGACTCTAGGGCCGTCATCAGCCTCAACGCCGAGAGGACGCCGTCGGGGCAGAGGTTCACGTCGGGATGGATCCAAGCGCCGACGGGCTCCCCGCCGAAGACGGCGTCATGCTCTCCCATGGCCTCGGTGATGTTGACGTCCCCCACCTTGGTCCTGACGACCTTGCCCCCTGCACCCTCCACGGCCTCCTCTACGCTCATAGAGGCCCCCACGTGAGTGACGACCACTCCGCCCCCGTTGGCCTCGACGACGTGCCTCGCGTACGCCGCGAGGACCCTGTCGGGGCTGGGGACCCTCCCCCGTTCGTCCACAGCCATCATGCGGTCGCCGTCCCCGTCGAACCCGAACCCCACGTCGGCCCTCTTCTTTCTTACCATGCTCCCCAGCCTCGCCAGAGAGGCTTCGTTGGGCTCCGGGTTCCCCGCTGGGAAACGGCCGTCGGGCTGGGCGTTGATGAGGGTCGCCCTCACGCCGAGGTCCTCGAAGAGGTCGGGGACCACGGTGCAGGTGGCGCCGTTGAAGAGATCGCAAACCAGGTTCCAATCCCGGGCGAACGCATTCAGCTGGACCAGGGCGTCGACGTAGATCCTCCCCGCATCCATGGCCTCGACGCTGCCCACCCTGTTCCAGCTCGAGGTCGCGAACTCTTCCCCCTCGATGAGCTCCTCAAGCCTCTCCTGCTGCTCCGCAGTGTAGGCCATGCCTGTGGTGGCGAAGATCTTGAGGCCGTTGTACTGGGGCGGGTTGTGGGAGGCGCTTATGACAACACCGGCCTCGGCTTCCATCTCCTTTGTCAGCCAGGCGACTGCCGGCGTCGGGACGACTCCCAGGGTCCCCGCTATGAAGCCGCAGGACACCACACCGGATATCAGGGCTTTCTCGAGCATCTCGCCGGAGTGCCTCGTGTCCCGGCCGATGAGGATCGCACCTCCCTCGAACTGGGAGGCGATGGCCGCTCCGACCTTCTGGGCGAGGAGGGAGGTCACCTCTACGTTGGCGAGCCCTCTGATGCCTGAAGAGCCGAAGA
The DNA here is from genome assembly GCA_030593155.1 of Candidatus Bathyarchaeota archaeon. The sequence continues at coordinate 5,727 of JAUVHT010000037.1, read as the reverse complement.
GCCTCATTTATACCGCCTTCCGGGGACGAACTTTCGGAGGGGGTCGGTCTTCATAAGCTTTTCCAGATCGGTGAGGGTCAGGCCCCTCTTCGCGTCTCCGTAGATCTCGCAGCGCTCCGCCTCGTCTCTCTCCTCTGGGGGCCTGACCACCACCTCTCCCTGGATCCCGTTGAGCGTGATGTAAATGTGGGTGGATCGGATTGTCCGGCCTCCATGGACCGCTACTTCCCCCCTGGAGTCTTCCACGGAGTAACCTGCGGACCTCAGCTCGGATTCCACCTCATCCGGCCGATGCGAGTACACGTTGATGTCCAAGTCGCTTCCCCTTCTCGCCGTGCCGCGCCAGACGCTGCCCGTCAAAACCGGATCATACTCGGCCAGAAACCGCATCAAGTCCAGAGCATGGCCCCTCATCCTGACGAGGAGCCTTCGACGATCCTCTCCCTCCATCTGGTCAGATAGATGGTCGAGCTCCACGGCGACCTCGTGGTTGCTAGGCTTGGCATTGATCCCGAGGCTGCGTGCGGCTCGCTCCTTTGCATGCATGTACTCCTCGGCGGCTCCTGTGTAGAGCAGACGGGCCGCTTCCCTGGCGACTTCCCTCCGGGGATCCATGGCACGAACTCCGGGATAGAAAGAGTGTTCGCCCTCTATAAATTGGGGGCTAGTTGGGCATCGCGAGGAGCTCTGACTTGCGGACCCCGACGTGCCTGAGGGCGGTGATCTTCCTGGCCTCGTTGTAGACATCGGACGCCAGCTTCCCGAGGACCATCTCGTGGACTATCTGGCCGAACTCCAGGGTCTGGGCCTTCTCATCCACCACCGCCTTCATAATGTCCCGGATCGCCTTCTCCTGGGAGGTCTTGATCCTGGTGGCGGTGAGGGCGGTGACCACGATCTTCAGCTTGTAGCCGTCGGGGGTGGTGATCCTGAAGAAGCCGTCCACCTTGGTGCTCCTCCTCCTGACGAGGCTGCGCAGGTAGTCCCTTAGGTACTCGTGGCCCTTGAAGACTGTCTGGGCCGTGTTCTCATCGATCCCCGTGACCTGGAAGTACATCTTCAGGTACTCCTGGGAGAAGTCGCCGGTGATCTGGGCGAGGGTCGTGGCGTAGACGCGGCCCATGATTTTCGATGGGTCCTCGGCGGGAGTCTCTCCCACCTTGGTCTCGCCGAAGTACCGGGGGAGGTAGATGTCGTACCAGTCCTTCCTCCGCCACTTGTCCCTGATGGCCCTAGACAAGCTACCAATTACTCTCCTTGACTCGATGTCCAAGGAAGGGCGCCCGCTCATTTATATCTTTCTCCGAAGCCAGGCGCTCACTATATTCGATGGGGGGGAGACTAACGAGTCATATATGATAAAATCACTACCGTTCATCGTCGTGTTTTTGCCTTCCCGCGACAACAAAACATTAGTCTCAATAATTAGGGACATTCTTAACAAGCATGAGGCAAAAAACGTATCGAAAACAAGCATTACCAATATTCTTTTGGATCTTCCACGAAACATAAGCGTCATATAAAATGGGAGCGAGGTATTTCCTGTAGCACGGATAAAAACGCATCCGGAAAAGCATGAGGCGGAAACCTCCGAAAGGAGGAGGAAGCGCATGAATGGACTCGGGTTAGCCTGGGACCTACGGATGGGTGCAAAGGCGAGGCGTTCGCGGCAGGGAGAACCGAGGTACACGGGCTCCAAGTCGCAGTCGACAGACGGATGCCGCACTCGGGGACGCTCGAGAGAGACCGGAGTTCCGTGCTACACCTTCTAACAATTAAACTTTGGTAGCTTCTTTTCGATCATTCGACGACATTGAAAATCGCCCGCTCCGCCGCCTGCACACACGAGAGCAGGTCGTCGACGGTCGCGATCAGGCTCTTCAATCCACCTGTGCACGAGACCGTCAATCGCAGCCGGGGTCCCACTGTCCGAGCCTCCACGGTCACCCCCGGCGGGGCTCTGATGTTGTCTGGGGAGACCGCCTCCATGATGGAACGGGCTGCATCGGCGTCCCCGTATAGGATGCTTATCGTTGCGGATGCCTCAGTCTCCGAGCTGCTCCCCAACAAGTCTATCCACCGTCACAAGGAAGTCTTCCCTCTTCTCCGCGGGCAGGAAGGCGCCGGCCGCGATGTCGTGGCCTCCCCCCCTCCCCCCGAAGGGTTCGGCGGCCTTCATCATCACGTCCCCGAGGTCGAGGCCTGCCTTGGCCATGGCCTCCGTGGCCCTCGCTGAGATCTTGATCAGCCCCTCGTCCGCCGGGGCGGAGGCGACGATGGGCTTGTTATGCTTTAAAATACCGGTTGACAGCAGGATGGAGGCGACGACGCCTATTATTCGTTCGTCTATGTCGCCGTGGGTCACCAGGGTGTAGATTCTCTCCCGCTCCTGGATGTGGTCCCCCTTCCTCACCCAGTCCAGGTACTCCCCTATCTTCCTCCGGTAGCCGTCGAGGGTCTCCGAGGCCTCCTTCATGGCCTCGTCCCTGTCCCCCATGCAGATGCTCAGGCCAAGGCTGGGCCTCCCCATCCTGGCGCAGGCGTTCAGGAGGGAGGCGAACTCCCGCCCGTCCCTCAACGGGGTCCAGGACTCCTCCCCCTTCAGGGTGTAGATGGTGCCCACGAGGTCGTGGACGGCCTCGGGCTCGCATCCCTCGTAGATCATGTGATTCGAGAGGGCGGAGAAGAGGGTCCGCTTCTCCTCCTCCGTGAGGTCCCTGAGGGCCCTCCACCTCTCCTCGTTCTTCAGTTCTATTCCGGCCTCCTTCAGGAAGGCCAGGCAGAGGTCTTCCCTGCCGCTGAGGCCGGGTATGAAGGGCACGGTGGTGTAGGCGCATGCCCGGGCTATCGGCCTGGTCTCGTATCCGTAGAAGATGAGGTCGACGCTCGTCTCCAGGAGGCCCGCCTCCTTGGCGTCTGCCTCGATGAGCCTGTTCAGGCCGAGCATGGATTTCTTCTTCCCCTTGTCCTGCTGGTCGGCGAGGGCTCCCACGACTCCAAGGGGGCTCAGGTCGACGTTGGTCTCGTCCACCGCCTTTGCGAAGAAGTAGGAGACCCCTGCTCCGCTTATGCCCCGGGCGCCGTCCAAGTCGTGGAGGAGGGGGTTTACGTGGACGATGTTCGGGGTCTCGACCTCCAAGGGGAGGTGGTGGTCGAGGACGATGACATCGGACTCGGAGAGATGCTCCTTGAACATGTCGAGGTAGCCGCTTCCCATGTCCGAGAAGATGACCAGGGGGGGCCGCCCCTCGGCGACGGCTCGCACCATCTTCTCGTCCACCCGTTTCTCGCAGGTCGTCTTGAAAGAAGCTCCAAGCCTTCTGACCGTCTGGCTGAGGATGCCCCCCGCGGCCACGCCGTCCGCGTCGTTGTGGGTGACTATGCGGATGGTGTTACCTTCATCGACGTGCCTTCTGAGCATGTCGACGGCAGGGGTTATGGATCTGAAAAAAGCCTCCTCGGAAGTTATGGGTTCCAGCCTCAGATGGTGACGATCTCGTCCCTGTGGCGCCAGTCCTGCGGCAGCAGTCCCTTCTTCTTATAGTAGCGTGTGAGGGCGTAGATCTTGGACTCCGTCAGCTGGAGGCTCCGCTTGTTGTGAAAGTCCTTGTGGTTCCTCTCCAGGTGCCTCCTGAGGCTCGTCGCCCTGACCATGAGGTTGTATATGTCCTCGGGGATCCTCGGGGCGAGGCCCGCCTCGTCAAGGACCTTGTAGATGCCGTATCCGACGATGTGCTTCACCAGAGGTATGCCGTGCTCGTCTCTGAGGATGGTGCCTATCAAGCTCTGGGGCTTGCCCTCCCTGGCAAGGTTTATGATGAGGGCCTTCACCTCGTCCGGCTGGTATATCACCCAGTTAGGAGGCCTCTTGGATATGGGCCTCGTGGAGCGGCTGCGCCCCCTCATCAACGCCATCTTTCCTACCAAAGCCATCAACCAGTTCTGAGACTTTTCCGATTGCTCTAGCTACAATGGGTCCTCTCTTTAAAAACCTTCCTCGGAGCCTGTCAGCCACGCCCCCAAGCTCCTGAAGGCCCTGGCCCTGTGGGAGATGGCGTTCTTCTCCTCCTCGGACATCTCCCCGAAGGTCCTTCCGTCCCCTTCGTCTGGGATGAAGATCGGATCGTAGCCGAATCCCCCGGTTCCCTTGATGCTTTGTGAGATCTTGCCCCACACGAACCCGCGGAAGACTTCTATATCCTCCCCTGTCCTGATGGCCACGGCGGATTGATAGGATGCCCTCCTGTCATCCACGCCTTCCATGAGCTTGAGTATACCGGGATTATCCAACTTCTCAAGCGCGTACGATGAATAGGGCCCAGGGAAGCCCCCGTATCGCTCTAGGAATAGGCCGGCGTCCTCCATCACCATCGGCCTGTCGTCATCCTTGAGCTGCCGGAGGCTGTACACCACGATGTCGGCCGGATCGTCGGATTGTATCTCTATTCGGTTGACTTGAATCCTCTCCAGTTGTACGCCGAAATCGGCGAGGATGTCCCTGGCCTCAGCGTACTTGTGCTGACTGCTGGTGGCCATCCAGATCTTACTCTCTCTCAACGTATCTCCCCCGCTTTGCGACCTCCTTCATCCGCTCCAAGGCCTCGTCGGCCTCCTCCAGGGTGGCTCTATAGCCCCCCCTGAAGGCTTCGAAAAGCTCCTCGGTGTGCTGGAAGTGGGTGCTCGTGAGCATCCTGTACATGAGGTTGAGGTCCACCCCCCTCTTCTCTGTTTCCGTTGACATCTCGCCGAGGCCGAAGTCGATGAACACGACCCTCCCAGACGAGTGGATGATGTTGGAGGTGGTCAGGTCTCCGTGGACTATCCCCGCTCCGTGGAGGAGCCCCGCCTTCTCGCCTATGGTTCTGAAGAGATTCGTCCTCTCTCCTTCGCCCAGGCGGTCCACGATGTCCCTCACCTTATCCCCTTCCACCAGCTCCATGACGATGGTGGCTTCCTCGGGGGAGACCTGGTATATGAGGGGTGTGGGTACGCCGGCTTTTTTTGCTCTGTGGATCAGGGAGGCCTCGCGGATGGTCCTCGATCTGCGTATCTCCCTGTCCAGCTCGGGGACCCGGTATCTCTTCTCGCTCCGCCTCTTGATGATAGCCTCGACTCCGTTCCAGTCCTTGTCGAGCAGTATGTCTGCCTCGGCGCCCTTGGCGACGAGTCTCAGGCCCGCCATGGTACCTCCACCTTGTCCAGCCTCCATCTGCTGTCTATGTGGCTCGTCTCGATGGGGGTCCTGACCCCGCTGAGGTAGGAGATCACCCCTGTCCAGGCTATCATGGCGCCGTTGTCGGTGGCGTATCCTATTGGCACGAAGCTCGGGGAGGCCCCGTGCTCCTCAGCGATGGAGGATACTATAGACTTGAGGCGCTTGTTGGCGCCCACCCCGCCGGTGAGTAGCAGCTCCCGCTTCCCGGTATGGGCGAGGGCCCGCTCTGTCACCTCCCCCAGCATGCTGTACGCGACCTCCTGGAGGCTGTAGCACAGGTCTTCGAGGCGCCATTTCCCAGTCCGGTACTCCTGGACGACGGCGGTCAGGAGACCGCTGAAGCTCAGGTCCATCCCCTTCACCACATAGGGGAGGGGGACGAGCTCCTTGCCCTCCAGTGCGAGCTCCTCCACGGCCGGGCCCCCGGGGTAGGAGAGATTGGCCTCCCGGGCGAACGTGTCGAGACAGTTGCCGATGGCGATGTCGAGGGTCTCCCCGAATATTCTGTATCT
>JAUVHT010000161.1 GCA_030593155.1 Candidatus Bathyarchaeota archaeon | reverse complement strand
TGTGATCATATTGCCTTTGATATAAAGTCGAGGGCTTTATCTCGCTCCGTCTCGACGTTGAGGGCTTGAATGCCCTCTTCCCGGACAGCCTGTACGAGGCTGCTTTTTTCCAGGTATACAGGTACCCCTATCGCCCCTCATCCTTCTGACCGCCTCGACGGCGGAGGTTTCTAGCCTCGGCCTACTTCGCTCCACCTCCCTCAGGGAGGGGTGTCCCCCAGCCTCGATTCCCATGGCTTCCATGAACGCCGATAAAAGCCCCTCCGTGTCGAAGGATCTTATGGCTTCCTCGACGGCGCCGCTCAGGTTCCTCGCACTGCCTTGACGCGAGGAGACGGCGCTCTTGAACCTGTTCCAGGTCTCCTCGTCGATGTTTATCGTGGTCTTCACCGTAGTCATGTGGCTTACCTCACAGACGATATACCGTCAATAACATGTTAGGATTTCGAGTACACAGACCCGAGTATCTAGTGAACGCTATTGAGTTCCTAGTGAAAAAATTGATTTGATGCTTGGGCTACTGATGTTTAGAATCCTCGATATACCGAGGGAGGCACATGGAGAAAAAACGTCTCGAAGAGAAGAAAGAGGAGCCCATCTCAAGGTACGGGATCATCTCAGACACTCACTGTAGGCCCGAGGGGGGCGATGAGTCCTCGCCATGGGAGGTGAACAAGCTCGCCAACGACAGGGCCCGGTGGATAGTCGACAGATTCAACTCGGAGAAGCTGAACTTCGTCATCCACATGGGGGACATTGTCCACCCTCTACCTCACCTATCGTCCTATAGCTCGGCTGCTGAAGCTGCGCTCAAGATCTTCGAAGGATCCAAGGCGCCCTTCCACTACCTTCCCGGGAACCACGACATCGGAGACAAGCGCAACCCGACGATGCCGGCGTACCTCGTCGACGACTATGGCCTCGACCAGTATTCCAAGTGGTTCGGACCCCTCTACCAGTCCTTCGACCACGGCGGAGTCCACTTCGTCCTCATCAACTCGCCGGCCCTGAACTCAGGGCTCACCCACGAAACCGAGCAAATCGAGTGGCTGGAGGCGGACCTTGAGGCAAACAAGGACAAGCGGATCCACATGCTGAGCCACTACCCGCCCTACATCCTGGACCCGGGGGAGCCGAGCAACTACGACAACGTAGACGAGCCCGCCCGATCCTGGCTGCTGGGGCTGTTGGAGAGGTACGAGGTGGAGGCCCTTTTCGCCGGCCACGTCCACCAGTTCATCTACCAGAGGCACGGCTCCACCGACGTCTACAACCTCTTCGCCACCTCCTTCGTCCGCCAGGACTACTCGGAGATGTTCAGGATCGAGGCCGCGGCAGATCACGGGCGCGACGACGGCGAGAAGCTGGGCTGGTGCATCGTCGACGTCTACGAGGACGACCACATCGCCCGGATCCTCCGCTCCGGCGGCTCCACGAGACGATCAGGAGAGAAGGCCCCTCCAGAACCCATGAGAGTCAACGCCCCCCACACGAAGGAAGGCTTGAAGACCCCAATTGGGGTGCACCTCCGCCACCCCTGGGCCGAGATCGTCGACCTACCCTACAACGGCCCAATCGACGAGTTCAACCGCAAGCGGGTCCGGAACGACTACACCCTCCTCGGGCTCTGGGAGACCGGGATCACCAACCTCAGGGTGCCCATCAGCGATCTGACCGACGACAGGATCCGCCACCGGATGCACGCTCTGACGTGCACGGGGCTCCGATTCCACGTCTTCGCCTTCGGCGTGCCCTCGGGGAAGGAGTTAGAAGCGATACGGGGACACCCGGAGCTGGTGGACTCATTAGAGGTCGTCCTCCCGTGGAGGGAGGCCGGTGACGCCATCCCAGACCTGACCAGGCTCAGGGAGAAGGTCACGGCTCCCCTCTTCCTCGCCAACGTGATGAGCTCCGCCGACCGGGAGAGCGAGGGCTCCAAGTTCAGCCATTACATGAGCCACGGCTTTCACCATGGCTACCCGGAGAGCTTGGAGGCGTTCCTCGGCCTGAAGGGCGCGGAGGATGCCGCGGACGGATTCGTCTTCCGCATCGGCGCAGAAGAGTCCCCATGGGACTCCATCCGAGCCATAGGCGAGTACGCCGGGAAGAGGGGGTTCAGGGCCGTGGCCAACGTGCGCCTCGCCTCCGAGAACCCAGCGGAGTTCCTTGCCGACGATACCCGCGTCGCAAACCGGGCCGCCGAGGCCCTCGTCGCATCCTCCGCCACCCCCGGCGTGGAGGCCTACCTCGACACCTTCGTTGACCTGGACAGAGGCTACTTCCCGCGGGTCGGCCTCTACGACCGGCGCCACAACCGCCGCCTCGGGAGCCACGTGCTGGCGAACCTGCAGGGGGCGCTGAGGGAACACGGCACCATCACCGAGCTGGGCCCGTGCAAGGAGGAAGCCAACGGTAAGATATGCGCCTTCGAGTCGGAAACGACGGTCTACAACCTCCTCCTGCCCAGTCCGGGGAAGACGCTCGCCTGCGAGGCCGCCCACCGCGGCGGCGCCGAGCTGGGCAGCGAGGGGAAGGCGAGGCTCGTGGACCTCTCCTCGGGCGTCATCTCGGAGACGCCTTGGAAGAGAGCGGGAGACGGGCTATCGCTGTCCAAGCCCGCACGCTGCGAGACGCCTTCCCTGTTCATCCTCGAGAAGCGGAGCTGAGGAAGCCCACAAGCCGATCAGGGCGAGCCGCCCCGCCTGAGATGAGAAATAATATAGTCGAACAGCCCCTTTCATCAATCAAGACCATGTATAGGGACATCCTGGTCATCGGGGCAGGAGCCCTGGGGCTCAGCTCCGCCCTCCACCTCAAGAGGCTGAACCCCGAGAAGAGCGTGCTCGTCATAGACAGGCTCGGCGGCCCAGGGCAGGGGAATACCGCAAAGTGCGCCGGCATCTACCTCAACCTGGTCACCACCGAGCTCAACTTC
>JAUVHT010000045.1 GCA_030593155.1 Candidatus Bathyarchaeota archaeon | reverse complement strand
CTCCACCACCTTGGCCATGTCCCCCATGTCCAGCTCCCAGAACGCTATGTACCTCATCCCTAACACCCGTCTCGAACGGAGAAAAGGCCCCGGGGGATCCCCACCTTCTCCCCGCACAGGTTCCACTGGAGCACATACGGGTACGTGTCAGCCGAACCTCGAGGAAAACATGGGTATCTGCACAGATAACGTTTTCCGGCCCGCTAGGCCTCAATGGAACGCCAGAGATCTTCCACGAGGTCCTCCGGCACGGAGCCCGAACGACTCCTGAGGGCGAAATAATTCACTATGGGGAAAACAACCCACGCATAGATCTGGCTCGCCAGGAACTCGTGGACGCCGAAGGGCCTGCTCAGCAGCCACGGCCCCCACGCCAGGGCCAGGAAGAATGCCGTGACCGACGTGAACACCGCCGCGGTCCTAGTCACCCTCCTCCAGAACAGGCTGTACAGGAAGGGGGCCATAATCGCCGCGGAGAGGGCCGCCCAGGCCATCATAGCCAGATCCAATATCATCTTCGGCCTGAAATAAGCGAGGACCAGGCCGGCCAAGGTGACCCCGGCCGTGCAGATCTTGCTCAAGCGCAGGATCGCCTCGTCGTCCGCCTCCGGGTTGAGCAGCTTATGGTAGAGGTCCCGGGCCAGGCCGAAGCTGGCCATGAGGATGACGGCGTCCGCGGTGCTCTGGGAGGCCGCGATGACCGCCGACAGGTAGACGGCGGCTATGAACGTGGGCAGCACGAGCATGATCAGCTTGGGGATCACGATGTCATAGTCCGGCCTCCCCGAGGGGAGGAGGGGGATCTCGACGCCCCCCTGCTGGAAGGCGAAGCGGGCGGCTGCCCCGTTGAAGTAGCTGCATGTGGTCATGGCGAGGCAGAAGACCGTGGCGAAGACGATCGCCCACCTGACCACCTTGGGGTCCCTCATCATGTAGAACCTGGTCAGGCTCTGGGGGAGGCCCCAGGGGCCGACGCTGGTCACCATCAAGTAGGAGAAGAGCCCCCAGAAACCCCAGACCCCCGGGAACGACACCAACCCTGGATCGATGCCAGCCAGGCCCTGGGTGATGCTCTGGATGCCCCCACCGTGGCTGATGACCATGTAGGTCAGGAACAGCGTGCCCAGGGCCATCACCGTCCCTTGGATGAAGTCGTTCCAGACGCAGGCCACCGTTCCCCCCACCGCCAGGTAGAACCCCACGATGAGGGCGGTGATGAGGAGGCTCGCCTCGTAGCTCAGCCCCATGGTGACGTTGAAGATGTAGCTGACCCCCATGAAGACGGAGACAAGGTAGACCGTCATGAAGACCACCGTCAGCACCGAGGTCCAGACGTGGAGGAACCTGGACTGGTACCTCTCCCTGAAGAAGTCCGGGAGGGTGAGGGCACCAAGCACCTCGCTGAAGCTCCTGATCCGGCCGCCGAAGAGTAGGAAGGGCAGGAAGGCCCCCAGGACGGTGTTCCCCACGGCAATCCAGAGGGTGGCCAAGCCGAACCTGTAGGCGTAGGCGCCACCCCCGATCATCAGCACCGAGCTGAAGTACACGGTTCCGTAGTGGACGCCGAGGAGGGCGGGGCCGATGTTCCTCCCGGCCACGTAGTAGTCCTCTATCGTCTTGACCTTCCTAGCCGAGATGATGCCTATGGCTATCAGGATCACCATGTAGAACGCGAAGACCACCCCGAAGACCCAGGCGTACTCCACGAGCATCCCTCATCCACCTCTCATCGGTCAAACCACGGCCCTCCATGTTCTGGCGAGGGCCAATCCTAACTACTAATTTTCAACCTGTAAAAAAGGTGCGGGGTCAGCCTCAGCACGCATCTCCAAGAGACGAGTAAAAAGAGGGGGAAAGCTAAGCCGGTTTAAACGGTGCCCTCCTTCCAGGAGGTGAGGTACTTCTCCTGCCTCTCCGTAAGAGTGTCTATCTCCAACCCCATCCCCTCCAGCTTCAGCCTAGCCACCGCCTCGTCGATCCGGCGAGGCACCTCATAGACCCTAGGCTCCAGCTTCTCCCCCTTCCAGATCCACTCGGCCACCAAGCTCTGGTTGGCGAGGCTCATGTCCATGACCTCGCTGGGGTGGCCCTCCGCCGCGGCCAGGTTGACCAGCCGCCCCTCCGCCAAGAGGTACAGCCTCCTCCCATCCTTGAGCTGATACTCGTCGAGGCTCGGCCTCAGCCTCCTCTTGCCGCTGGACATCTCCTCCAAGGCTGGGATGTTGATCTCCACGTTGAAGTGGCCCGAGTTGGCCATGATGGCCCCATCCTTCATCACCGCCATGTGGCGGCCGTCGACGACGTTGATGTTCCCGGTGCTGGTGACGAAGATGTCCCCCACCTCGGCGGCCTCCTTCATGGGCATCACCCTGAAGCCATCCATGACGGCCTCCAGAGCCCTAAGGGGGTTCACCTCGGTCACGATGACGTTCGCGCCCATCCCCCTCGCCCGGTCCGCGATCCCCCTGGCGCACCAGCCGTAGCCGCCCACGACAAAGTTCTTCCCCGCCAACATGATCGCCGTCGCCCTGAGGATTCCGTCTATCGTGCTCTGCCCGGTGCCATACCTGTTGTCGAACATGTGTTTGGTGTCCGTGTCGTTCACCGCGACGATCGGGTACCGGAGCGCCCCGTCCGCCTCCATGGCCCTGAGCCTGATGACTCCGGTGGTGGTCTCCTCGCTGCCCGCCTTGACGCCGTCTATGATCTCGGTCCGGCTGCTGTGGATGGCGTTCACCAGGTCGGCGCCGTCGTCCATGGTGATCGCGGGCCCGTAGTCCAGAACCCTGTTCACACACCAGTAGTACTCCTCGGTGGTCTGCCCCCTCCAGGCGAAGACCTTGGTCCCCGTCGTGGCCAAGGCCGCGACCACCTCGTCCTGGGTGGACAGGGGATTGGAGCCGCAGAGGAGAACCTCAGCGCCACCCGCCTCCAGGATCCGCACTAGGACGGCGGTCTCCTTGGTAGCGTGGAGGCAGGCCCCGAGCCTGACGCCCTCCAGGGGCCTCTCCTCCTCGAAGCGTTTATGGATGAGGCATAGGACCGGCATATGAGCCCTAGCCCACTCTATCAGGAGCTCGCCCTGATCGGCCAGTCCGACATCCTTCACCTTAAAATCGGCCAAAATTTCACCGAAACGAATACACACAACGGGTATAAGGACGTTACTCTGAGGGGCGACCTATCGCTACACACAGCGAAAGAACTACGACTACTCCTTTCGGTTCTCCCGGACCACAGATCCCAGCCTCTTCGCTATGACCCGGGCACTCTGATATGTCCTGGCGGGCACCTGGGTTACGTGGTAGCCCTTGATCTCATCCAGGAACCCGTGGCGGGCCACGACGGCGCCGGCCGCGCAGTCCTCCCCGAACCCGCAGGTGTAGCACTGGGAGACTCCCCTTGACCTGAGGACGCCCACGGGCTCCGCCATGTAGTTGCTCCTAAAGATCCTGCGGATGTAGTCCTCTGCAGGGTTGGGCTCCTCCGTCCCCACGGTGACGATGACGCTGGGCTTGCCCACGAGGCTGAAGCGCTCCCTGTGCCTGAGGCTGAACAGCCTCTCCAGGAAGGCGTGGCCCAGGGCGTTTATGGTGCCGTAGTAGACGGGCGCCCCGAAGACGACGGCATCGGCGCCCAGCACCCTGTCCCTTATCTCGGGCCAGTCGTCCTCCACCTTGCAGACGTTGTCGGATGCGCACCTAAGGCAGCCCTGGCAGCCCATGATGTCCTTCCCGCTGAGGGAGATGTACGCTGTGGGCTCCCCGGTGTTCTCGAGGATGAACTTGACCAGATCCTCTGTCACTCCCTTCAGGAGCCGCCCCTGCCCGTCCCTCTCCACGGTACGCCCGCTGGCGCATATGCCCAGTATCATCGCACGGGCCCCCTACCAGACCATCGGGACGTAGCCGTCCTTCACGAGGTCTGAGATGATTGTTCCCACGTACTCGATCTTCAGCCCCAGCTCCTCGAGGTCTCCCGAGATGCCCTCCCTGTCAGAGATGGCCTTGCAGGCGAAGCTACCGCCGGCCCCAGCGATCTCCCTGGCGCGAGAGGCGACCTCCTCGTCCTCGGTCGCGAGCCTCTCCGAGGGGCCGAAGAAGACGACCTTGATGTCCTCCATCCAGCCCCTTCTGAGGGCGTTTCCCGCGTACATGAGGCCCGTGAGAGCTTTCTCCCTATCAGACGTCGCGATTATAACGAGTAGTTTAGTGCTCAACATTCACACCTTTTACCCGATTGAACGGAACCACAAAATCTAAATGCTTCGCTTCTCGACTCGCCACCGCCACCCGGGGCAGTTGGCTTTTAGGTTCTTGAACTCCTCCTTCATGGGGTTAAATCCGAGAATAGAGACCATTCACGCCAAGACCTACGTATCCTCGTTCAAAGTGAGAAGATGATTCTAAAAAAGAAAAAAGGGATCGAGGCCGCCGAGACAGTGGTCGTGGTCACGGCGCTGAACCCATCGGCGACCGTGCTTCCAGTCTTAAGCCACGCCTACTGTGTAGTAGCTGACTCGACGTTGCACTCGATTATGTACTGAGCGTTGTTCGTGGACGCCGCCATTCCGACAGAGGTACCGATGTCATCTAACTGGATATTGTCCGGATCCTTGATGTAAACCAGCAGCTCTCCGCCGGATATCAGTGCGATGTCAGCCGAGGATTGGTTGAAAGTATAGGTCTGATGTACGAAGCCGCGCGCGCGACTAGCGCAGGCTCAGGACTCGTTTCTCAGCTTCCGAATAAGCCCACAGCAAACCTATCAAGTCCTGGTTATATTGTCTGGGTGAATCATTCTCTTTCTTTGGTGCTTCCCTGAAAATCTCGATATTGTCTAAAGATGACATGTAACTTTCATCAGGTTTAAAACCCTGTTCACTTTTCGTTTCTTCATTAACAGGCATATCTTTTCTCTTTCCGAAGATCAAATCACGTCACGCCCATCCCATAAACCATTAATCTAAATAATGATTCTGAAGGATATTTCAGTATTGGAATTAAGGATTATTAAAATGTATAAGGAAATGGATCTAGTTTCCGTTGGGAGTATTTGATATAATTATTCAGGTATTATGGGTTGTTTACACTCTCTTCCATTGATTTAATGGAGTGAGTTAGGGTGTTTCTTCCTCCTCTTTGCTCTTTTGGGTGCGTCGAGCACTTTTTAAGTCATTCTGTAGAGCTGATAGAGCTTCCCAGTCACCGTCTGCTGCCATTCTAGCTTGTTCAGGCCAGGTTGAGGGATCGGTCAAGCGTAGCAAGTTTGGATTCTCGGCTTCGAGAATTTCTCTAATTCTATCAATGTTAGTGGATGCCAGTCGCGAGAATGATGTGATTCCAGCAAATCTGAGCACTGCCGATACTTTTGGTCCTATACCATCTAAGAAAGATAGATCATCTTGCATTGCATTTGCTCGGGCTGATAATGTTGCGACCTCCTGCTCCTTTTCAGTCAAAAAACTTTCAAGCTCTCTTACTCTTGTTTCAGCAACTTCAGCTCTGGTCAACCCATCGCGGTTTTGCTTTTCTAGATCAGCCACTTTCTCTTTCAATACGTCGATTGAATCATCTTTTTCCTGAACCTTAGCGTTCAGAGTATCAATAACCTCTTTTCTTTGGCTCAATTCGCTGTTGAGTCTCTCTAGATTAGCCTTTTGATCTCGCGCTTGTTCGTTCAGATCTTCGACTTTCTTCATCAGAGAGGTTTCAAGATTCTCGATGTGGTCCTCCCGTTCTCTAACTTTTGGTGACCAGTATGACCAGGATATTATTATACCTAGGAAAAGACCTGCGGCGAGTGATATTGAAACCTCGTAGATGTTTTCAAACATTCTATTTATTACTATGATAAAAACGATTTAAACTGCGCGCATGAAAGTCTTGGGGGCGTTAAACCTTAGGCCTAGTATGTGAGCGCAGATGCTGTAATAATCGCCATATCTGTCGGGCGCGACGTGATTCTCGTGAGAGCTTTATTTTGTCTGAATCTATGGGCCTGAAGCCAAGAAGAAGCAACACAATTCCAAGGTTTATAATGGCTAACCCCATGCCGATCATTTAGGTTGACACTTCCTTTTTTCCGAACCTTCTCCACTAGATGCACTTTTCCGATTTAAATCCTACTGATTGATCAGTACTGTTCTCAAATATTGTTACACCCGTGTACTTTATTTTATATCTCGCGCGCGAGGCTAAAATCACGATTAGAGGAATTGACAAGGCTAAATCCCTGCTAAACACTTAAAATTAAGCTCCTCCAGCTATACGTATTAGTTCAATATGACTATGCTGCTTGCGCGCGCGTAAATAGCTAAAAGAAGATCTTATCATACTAATATCACTGGATTTAGAAGCGTTTTATCTACACACTCAAGGGTCAGAGATGGACGATCTGGGCGTGGGGCACGTCGCCGAAGTAGATGACAGCCCCCCTCTGCACCAGCCGGTTCTCGATGGCGGCCTCCACGATCCTCGTCCCCACGATGTTGCAGATGGTCGCCTTCCCCATGGCCTCGATGGCCTCCGCCAGGTCGCACAGGGTCCCCTTGTAGAACCTCTCGCTCACCTCGAAGGGCACCCTCCCCCCCTC
>JAUVHT010000023.1 GCA_030593155.1 Candidatus Bathyarchaeota archaeon | reverse complement strand
CTACCAAGGCGGGACTCGTCGGACTCGTCGGGGAACTCTCCGCGGCCGCTGACCTCACGATGTTCGACGCTTTCCTCGACGCTTTCGAAACCGGCTACATCGCCTTCCAGCGCAACACCCTCGACAATAGAAGGGCGCATGCTTTGATGTTTTTCTAGGAAACTTTGGATCTTGGGGATGTTACATAGTCCTCCAACACAAAGGATGGCAAACACGAGGAGCGTTGCGAAAACGATGGTGCTCGGCGTCGTTGTTCTCAATCCCCTTGCATAATGTAAAAACGTTAAGCATATTTAAAATTAATATCTTGATGTTCAAACCATGCATTTTTAACCCACATTTAGTTGTAATGGAAAATATTAGTTATAATTATCTGCCTTTGAAATCGAGATCTCTTGTCCATTAATGCAAGGAAAATATCGATAGATATGTTGTCGAGTTATGAGCAAGTTAATTCGGATCAGCAAAAAATATCATGCATGAATGTGGGAATGGTTCTTGATATTCTATCAACATGAGATTCATAAATAGGTTTAAATGGACCCTGTTTTGTGAGTATAGCGTAATCAGAATTAAAGGTTTGACTCGACATGACCCGGTACAAACAGACAAACGAGATCCTGAAGCTGATGAACGAAAAGGAGCACATCAGGAATATTGGGATAATAGCCCATATCGACCACGGCAAGACCACCATGAGCGACAGCCTTCTCGCCATGGCCGGGCTGATGGCGCCCGATAGGGCGGGGGAGACCCGGGCCCTCGACTACTTGGAAGAGGAGCAGAGGCGGGGCATCACCATCAAGACGGCGAACATCAGCCTGCTTTATGAGTCGGATGGGCAACCTTACGTCATCAACCTCATCGACACCCCGGGCCACGTGGACTTCTCGGGGAAGGTGACCAGGGCCCTCAGGGCACTGGACGGCTGCATCCTGCTGGTGGACGCGGTCGAGGAGTTCCAGATCATGACCGAGGTCCGCCTCAAGGTCGCCCTGGACGAGCGGGTCAAACCTGTCATGTACATCAACAAGTTCGACAGGCTCATCAAGGAGCTCAAGATGGACGCAGCAGCCGTCCAGAAGAAGCTCTTGAGGGTCATCAACCAGTTCAACACTATCGTCCAGACCTACGGTTCCGACGAGGTGAGGAACAAGTGGACAGTGAACGCCGCCAACGGGACGGTGGCCTTCGGCTCCGCCCTGGACAGGTGGGGATTCACGCTTCCATTGCTCCAGAAGAAGGGGCTATCATTCCAGGCCATAGTCGATTTCTACAAGAACGGCGAAATCGAGAAACTCCAGGAGCTCCTTCCCCTCAGCGAGGCAATCCTTGAGATGGCCATCAACCATCTACCCAACCCGGTAGAGGCTCAGCCCTTCAGGCTAGAGCAGATCTGGCAAGGAGATCTGGATAGCGAGATGGGGAAGTCCATGGTGAGCCTGGACGACGACGGGCCCCTAGTGATCTGCATCACCAACGTCATCATCGACCCCCAGGCGGGGGTGGTGAGTACCGGGCGCATCTTCTCGGGCACCATCAGGAAGGGTCAGGACATCTACCTGCTGACAGCCAACCGGCAGTACAAGATCCAGCAGGTCTGCATATATATGGGCCAGTACAGGGAGATAGTGGACGAGATCCCCTCGGGGAACCTAGTCGCCCTCCTTGGACTGGAGCAGGGGAGGGCCGGCGAGACCATCGTCAGCTTGGAGGATCACGAGGGAGCCGTAGGGTTTGAGACCATCAAGTACATCTCCGACCCCGTGCTGACGGTCGCCGTCGAGCCAAAGAGGCCCACCGACCTCCCGAGGCTCATAGACGCAATGCAGAAGCTATCCATCCAGGACCCGAACCTCGTGGCCACCATCAACCAGGAGACAGGCGAGTACCTCCTCTCCGGGATGGGTGTACTCCACCTTGAGATCGCGATCAAGGACCTGAAGAGGGATCACAGGCTCGACGTGACCGCCACGGAGCCCACCGTAGTCTACAGGGAGACGATCCAGAACAAGGTCGGACCCTTCATGGGTAAGAGCCCCAACAAGCACAACAGGATCTGGTTCGACGTTGAGCCCCTGGAGCCGGCTGTCATCGACCTCATCCGGAACGGGGATCTCAGCGAGCTCAGCTCCCGCCGCCAGAGGGAGGAGATTCTCCGTGACAAGGCAGGCTGGTCAACGAGGGACTCTAGGAGGATCGTGGATGTCAACGCTAACGTTAACATCCTCACAGACCACACATCAGGCATCCAGCATCTCCGAGAGGTGCTGCAGCACCTAGCCGGTGGCTTCCAGTGGGCCCTAGAGTCGGGTCCCTACGCCGGGGAGGGGGTGAGGGGGGTTCACATCAAGCTAATGGACGTGCAGCTCCACGAGGACCCTGTCCACCGGGGGCCTGCCCAGATAATGCCTGCGGCCCGCCAGGCCATCTTTGCGGCGCTGCTCTCGGCGGAGCCGACCCTCTTGGAGCCCATCTACAAGATCCAGGTCAGAATTCCTCCCGATGAGCTAGGGAGCGTCACCGGGCTCCTGAGCAGGAAGAGGGGGAGCATCCACAATGTGGAGCAGTCCGGCCCAGCAGTCACTGTGACAGGAATGATACCCGTATCCGAGACCCTGGGACTCTCCCAGGAGATGAGAGCCGCTACATCGGGCAGCGCCTTCTGGCAGAGCAACTTCGACCACTGGGCACCCCTGCCTTCATCATTGCTGGTTGAGACAGTTGAGAAGGTGAGGACCCGGAAGGGAATGGATCCTAGCCCACCGCCTGCGAGCAGGTACATCGTCAGAGAGTAGCATCTCTCTTATTTCCCGATCCTTATTCAAATGATTTCATCAAGCGATGGTGAACCTTAGATGACACTATGTTTGACAAACTTTCTAGCCAAACCTTTTGTTCTTGACCTCCATATTTTCTGAAGGACAGGGTGGCCAGTTCGATGCTATTCCTCAACGAGAAGAACATTCTTGAAAACGCGGTCTCCTATTCTTTGCGGAAGCTCAGGAGAGACGCCATGGACATACTGAGCACAGCCGTGGAGGCGGTTGATCCGGGAGAGGCGATCAGAAGGAATCTTGTGATAGACGATGGTGAACTCGGAATCGATGGGGTTGCCCTGGATCTAGACAGATATTCTAATGTCTACGTCATAGGCGGAGGGAAGGCCGGGGGATCGATGGCTGAGGCCATTGAAGAGCTGCTGGGGGACAGGGTGACGACGGGGATCTTGAACGTCCTGAAAGGAACCGAGTCGGACTACCACCTCGAGAAGATAAGGCTGAACGGCGCCTCCCACCCCACCCCAGGGAAAGATAGCGTCAGAGGGGTGGAGGAGATGCTCACTTTAATGGAGAGGGCGGGTGAGGACGACCTCTTCATCGTGCTGATATCCGGTGGAGGGTCTTCCCTCATGACCTACCCCGCTCGGAACATCTCCTTGAGTGAGATTAGGAGCCTAACTGAGAGGCTGCTACGGAGCGGCGCCACCATCAACGAGCTGAACGCAGTCCGTAAACATCTCTCGGCTATAAAGGGGGGATTGATGGCCAAGAGTGCACACCCGGCTACGGTGATGAGCCTTATCCTCTCCGACGTGGTTGGAGACCCCCTGGACACGATAGCATCAGGCCCGACCTCCCCCGACCATACGACCTTTGGAGACGCCATAGGTGTGTTAAAAAAACGAGGGATCTGGGACGAGACGTCTCCATCCGTTTGCCAACACCTAGAGAAGGGCCTCTGCGGTGAAGTCGAAGAGACTCCCAAGGCAGGCGATATGATCTTTAACAGAGTCATTAACGTCGTGATAGGAAGCAATCTTACCGCCGCCCAGGCAGCACAGAGGCGGGCAGATGAACTTGGTTATCACTCTCTTCTGTGGTCTACGAGTGTTGAGGGAGAGGCGAAAGAGGTGGGAATGGCTCTCGCTGACATTGCAAAGGAGATAGTTGCGGCGGACACTCCCGTCAAGCGTCCGGCCGCATTGATAGCCGGGGGGGAAACGACCGTTACAGTCACCGGGAATGGAGTCGGGGGGAGGAATCAGGAACTGGCGTTGAGCGCCTCAATTGAAGTCTCGGGGTTTGACGTTGTTGTCGCGGCATTGGCCACGGATGGCATCGATGGTCCCACGGATGCTGCGGGGGCCATCGTGGACGGGTCGACGCTGAAACGGGCGGAAACGATGAACATGGATGCCCTCCAACTCCTTGCCGATAACGACTCGTACACATTTTTCAGTAGACTCGGCGACGCATTATTTACTGGCCCTACAGGGACCAACGTGAACGACCTCACCCTGATCCTAGTCCCGAATTGACAAACGATGTGGCGAGATTGAGAAACAGAAAGAAGCCCAGAAACCCCATAGAGATCAAGGAGGCCATAGACGTATTCTTCAGAGACCTCGAGTACCTCGTGGATGTGGTGGTCGTAGAGGGGCGGAGAGATGTGGAAGCTCTTCGGAGCCTCGACTTCAAGGGGAGGGTGACAATCTGCTCAAAAGTGGGCGTCTCCGACGCCGATCTGGCCGAATTGCTGGCCGATGATGCCTCGACGGTGGTTATATTGACAGACTTCGACGAAGAGGGCCGTGAACTAAACAACCGCCTCTCAAGACTTTTCGAGAGGAGAGGACTAAAGGTGGAGAAGGGGCTGAGGAGGGAAGCGGCGAGGCTGATGGCGTACGTGGGGGTTTACGCCATAGAAGCCCTGGACGATGCTATTTTACGATGATTGTTTGCTCACTAGGTTAAGTCAGGCTAACTCGAATGGCTAACACAGTTTTTTGGGCCTCCGAAGGCGTTAAATCTCTTCGGGGTTCAGATATTTTGTTCGAAATGATAAAAATAGACAAAATATGCGTCAGTGGCGGGGCATTCCAAGGTATCAAAGTGGAGCTGAAAAACCTCCCACCCCTCATACTGATAGAGGGGGAGAAAGGCTTCGTCATGTGCGGCTACCTGAACATCGACGCCGCCGAGTCCCTCGGGGCGACAGCGGCCGTGGTCTCCGGGGTTAAGAGCTTCGAAGACGTCCTTAACGCCGAGATAAAGTCCTCGACCAGAAAAGCCAAGGGCCTGGGTCTGAAGCCCGGAAGTATCGTCAGGGACGTCATCGGGGCCCTAGCTTAGGATTCTTTCACAGAGGTTCGCGACCTCTCTTTTCGCGTCGCTCATCAGGTTCTTCCCATGGGACAGGAGGAGTATCTCGAAGTCGTAGTCTAGGAGCCTAGTTATCTCCCTGGCCGCCATCTCGGCATCCTGGCAGTATTTCTCCGGGGGTGCAAATAGGTTGCCTTCGAGGTCTCCGAAGATGGTGTCACCGGCGATCATCGTCTTATGCCTCCGCAGGTAGAAGCTGAGGTTGCCCTCGGAGTGGCCCGGCACGTTGATGGCCTCGATCCCCCCGCAATCATCTATTATGTCTCCGTGCAGCAGCCTCCTGTTGACATCCACTCCCGTCCGCTCTTTGATCCTGTCCGCGTCCCCGCCCCCCGCCATGACCTCAGCCCCTGTCTTCTTCTTTATCAAGGGGAGGTTGGCTATGTGGTCGCCGTGTTCATGGGTGATCAGGATTATGCCTATGTCAGCCCATTTTCGCCCCATGATCCTCAGCTCTTTCTGATAAATGTCGACGTCTTGGGGCGTGAAGCCCGTGTCCACGAGGATCAGTTTCTCTCCACAATCGAGGATGTAACCCTCCAGATCCAACCCGTCCGCAGGGGACTGCTTGACTGCCCGGAGGCCTTCGAGGACTTCCACCATTCAGGACCCACCATGAATAAGGGCGTGGGATGACTTAAGATTCACCATGTTCTTCGACCTCTACGATCTTTCTGGTGGATGTGAGGCCGCTTACAATGTGGACCGGATGCCCAAAATGCCTTCGGAGCAGCCGCAGGACAGCTACGTTAGCCTTCCCCTTTCTCCTAGGGGCCTTAACCCTGACGATGTAGACTCCTTCTCCAAGCTCTTCCACTCCTTCTTGGCGGGCCCCTGCCTTAACATTGACCGTGATCCTCACTGACTACCACCTCCGGGACTTTGGCTCGCTTGAGATAAGATCTCTTCATTCTGGTCTAAACTATTAATTATATGTTGAAGATGAAAAGAAGTTCTACCCCTGTGGAGAGGTTTAATCGTTCAGCCTTACAGCCCTTGTATGCTTTCTCCTTTTGCACCGAGGGACTCGCGCAGCGCTTCGATGGTCTGTTTGGGGAAGTCTTTAAGGAGGCTGTCGAACACGGATCGCGCGATGTATTTTTTAAATTCATCCTCGTCAAGTTCTGGAGAGTATTTTCGCCGCATACCTCCCTTGCAGGTCTCCTCCTCGTAGTTCAGCACGCCTTCATCGCACATGCTGTTCAGGAAGTTGATGATCGAAGCCCTTGAGATCGTCTTCACGCCGCCAAGCTCCTTGTTGACGTGGAGGTATGCCTCCCTAGACGTGACGCCTCCTCCATCTTTGTTCCATACTATTCTCAGGGCTTCAACCTGATAGTCCCGGAGAACCTTCTCGAAGCCAGATTTACTGGGGTCCATCACTAATGGCAAAGTATTCACCTAAACTCCATAGAGTGGATTTAACTAAATATAAAAGGTTTATTGAACACAATCATGAATGATCATGTCCATTACGAAATTATCTCACCTATCCACGACATGACTGCCAAGAACGTAACAATCGAGGGTCCCTCTGAACATCCTCTCATCACCTACAAAGACATCCACATCCATTCGTCTCCCCTGAACGTTCGTGACGACCGCCCTGGCTTTCATTAGCTCCCCGACTTTCACAGGGGCGAGGAACCTGCACTCCGCCCCGCCCAATACGACGTTGGGATGGTTGACCGCCAGCATGGCTGCATAATCTGCTAGGCTGAAGGTGAATCCTCCGTGAACCAACCCTTTACCGTCCACGGGCATATCTCCCTTAAGGTCACGAGTTCCACTTCGGCCTCAAGGCCATTCTGGATAGACACAGGAGTTCCCTGATACTTGGGATCGGCGTTAAAGTGCATCTCGATCTCCATCTTGATCCGTGTCAGATATTCGCAGGCCCTTAAATTGCCTTTCACCGGAATAACGTTAAATCCCGGTCCCGCGCGTTTAGAGTACAATATGAAACTACTGAGTTACCAAGCAGACGGGATCGCTAAGATCGGGGTCCTGGTGGAGAACAGGATCCTCGATCTCAACGCAGCGTTCGATGCTAACCTCGGCGGCTCCTTCAACGATATCGGGAAATATTGTGGACTGGATATGCTCGCCCTCCTCGACATGGGGGGAGACGGGTTGAGAGAGGCGAGGAAGGCGGTTGACGGGGCTTCGGATATGATCGAAGGTGGATCCGGAGGAAGCCTATGCGAATCAGGTTTGCTTCACGATGTTGACAACGTAAATTTCATGGCTCCGATACCGAGACCAAGGAAGAACATCGTATGCCTGGGTTTGAACTATGCGGATCACGTGGCCGAGGGGAGCAAGACATTGGAGAAGCCGAGGCCCCTACCGGAACATCCGATCTTCTTCACCAAGCCGCCCACGGCAGTTACCGGGCCTTTCGATGACATCGTTTATCCAAAGGCCACGGAGCGCCTCGACTACGAGGTCGAGCTGGCCGTGATAATGGGGAAGGAAGGGAAGTACATACCAGAAGAGGATGTATACGACCACATCGCAGGGTACACGGTGCTCAACGACGTCTCCGCCAGGGACCTGCAGAGGAGGCACTCCCAGTGGTACAAGGGGAAGAGCTGCGACACCTTCGCTCCCATGGGGCCCTACCTCGTGACCTCTGACGAGATAGGCGACCCCATGAACCTTGGCGTGAGGCTCAGGGTGAACGGGGAGACCCGTCAGGAGTCCAACACGTCCAACATGATCTTTGACATAAAGAAGATAGTCAGCACCCTTTCGGCGGGCATCACACTCGAGGCCGGGGACATCGTCGCGACCGGTACACCATCGGGAGTGGGGAGCGCCCATCCTCTGGGGTTGCTGAAGGTCGGCGATGAGGTTGAGACTTGGGTGGAGAATATCGGAGCGATGAGGAACCGGGTGGTTTCGGAGAAGAAAACGAGGGTCGAGTTATAAATCCTCATTCCCTGAATCTATTTTTATTCTTTGAAGTTTCCGACCGGAATGTTCAAAAGGATCTGATGGCTCTGAAAGAAAATATTTATATTGCTATTCTCTGGTTTGCTCTATAGCTTCGAGGTGAAAAAATAGTTTGAGTTTACCAGGTTATGGTGGACAACCTATAATAATTCTCAAAGAAGGAACGGAACGCAGCCGCGGCAGCGATGCACGTAACGCCAACATCCAAGCGGCCCGCATCGTAGCAGAGGTTTTGAAATCCTCTCTAGGACCCAAGGGAATGGATAAGATGCTGGTCGACAGCTTCGGCGACGTCACGATCACCAACGACGGCGCCACCATGTTGAAGGAGATGGACATCCAGCACCCTGCGGCCAAGATGATGGTCGAGGTCTCCAAGACCCAGGACGACGAGGTCGGGGACGGCACCACGAGCGTGGTGGTCCTAACCGGCGAGTTCCTGGGCAAGGCGGTGGAGCTGATGGACAAGAAGATCCACCCGACGGTCATCATCGACGGGTACAGGGACGCGCAGGAGCAGGCCCTCAAGGTCCTCGACGAGATCTCCATCAAGGTCGAATCCAAGGACAGGGACACACTGAAGAAGGTGGCCGTCACGTCAATGGCCAGCAAGCTCGTCGCTGGATACAGCGATTACCTCGCAAAACTCGCGGTTGACGCCATACTGCAGGTCGCAGAGGAAGTCGACGGGGGCTACGAGGCGGATCTGGACATGGTGAAGATCGAGAAGAAGCCCGGAGGCTCGCTCTCCGACACCACTCTGATAAAAGGTCTCATTATAGACAAGGAGGTAGTCCACAGCGACATGCCAAAGCGGGTGAAGGAAGCCAAGATCGGCCTCCTGAACACCGCCATGGAGATAGAGAAGACCGAGTTCGACGCCAAGATCCAGATCGAGAGCCCCGACGAGATGCAGGCCTACCTCGACCAGGAGGAGAACATGCTCAGGGAGATGGTCCAGAAGGTAAAGGACAGCGGAATCAACGTCATCCTCTGCCAGAAGGGCATCGACGACATGGTCCAGCACTTCCTGTCCCGGGAGGGCATCATGGCCGTCCGCAGGCTCAAGAAGAGCGACATGGAAGCCCTGGCCAAGGCCACGGGAGCCAAGGTCGTGACCAGCGTCGACGACCTCTCAGAGGACGACTTGGGCTACGCAGCCACCGTCGAGGAGAGGAAGATCGGGGACGAGAAGATGATCTTCGTCGAGGGCTGCAAGAACCCCAAGGCAGTCTCCATGCTGATCAGGGGCGGATCAGACCGCATCGTTGACGAGGCGGAGAGGTCCATCCACGACGCACTCTGCGTCGTAAGGGACGTCGTCCAAGAGCCCAAGATCGTCGCCGGCGGAGG
>JAUVHT010000003.1 GCA_030593155.1 Candidatus Bathyarchaeota archaeon | reverse complement strand
GGCGGCTACATGGGTGGCCCCGCATGGCAGGCCCTGATAGCGGACATCGTGCCGCCTAGGGACAGAGGGAAGATCATGGGCTTAATGGGGACCGTCACTGGGCTCATAGGGCTGCCAGGCTCCTACATCGGGGGCTATCTCTACGATCTGAATCCCAACCTGCTACTCGCACTGGGATCTGGGCTTGAAGCCTTATCGATTCCTATAATCCTCTTCTTCGTCAAGGAACATAAAAAGCCAGAAACCCTTGACAGTCTACCATCCTCCTAGAGTAATGATTACTAGCATTAGACGTGAATTCTAGGCGATGAATGTGAAAAATGGCCCAAACATAGTCGCCCCTCCACCCGGCTCCAGGTCGAAGGGCTTGGTGGAGAGGCGTAACTCCCCCATTTTATCTTGCTTTTCTAAGTCGTCTGTTGGGTTTCCTGTTCAACTGCTATCTGTCCCTCCGGTCCTGTGGCTCCGGATTCTATTTTCCGGATCTCCGTGGGGGAGTGGATCAGGTCCGGCGGGGGATACGGAGTCTCGATCTGGGATGCGAGTAGGTAGAGAGAAGTGAAGACCTGCTGGTAAATGACGTGGAGGACCTTCGGGACGCTGGTCTCTTCGTCCATATCCAACGCCGCGTCGAAGGCAGCCCGACCTCCTGTGATAAAAGCTTTCCCTTCGGCCTCGAACTTCGCCAGGCTGGGCTTCGTACTGATGACTAGGCGAAAATTTATCGTCAGCTCGTCGTTGGTCCGGTTCTCCTCGTCCATGCTGACATCGACATCGAAGGTGACTGAAGAGGGGTTGACTCCGGTGTCTATCCTGATGCCCTCTAGTTTGTTCAGGTTCACCCGGATGGGTGCCATGCTCGCAATGGACTCCGCGGTGTTCACCCCCCACTAACGACTACTCTCGATCCCGATCCAGGTCTCCGAGTTTTCGCGTTGATTTCTGGGCATGAGAAGGTATTGTAAATATGTGTGTAGTCCCCAGAACACTCAGATCGTGGCAAGGTACAGACAGGCCCATTATACCGGCCACCATCCTTAACTGACGACTTCGATAAAGTCCGCAATCGTCTGGAGCTCCTTAGTGACGCTGGACAGGAAGGTTATCCTCTTCTCTATCTTGCTCCTCCGCTGGGAGATGAGGCTGTTAAACCTCGGCATGACATCGCTAACCACGGCTATCAGGAGATCCCTGTTGTTCTTATCGGTTAGATCGAGGGACTCCATCCTACCGTCGGCATACAGGATGACGAGGCCTCCCTTCGGAACCACGTTGGCCTTCTCGACGAACCCCAGTTCGCGGGGAAGGACCGAGACGTCGACGGGAAGGGCCTTGGTCAGGGGCTCCATGAGCTTGAGGAATGAGAGGGCGAAGGCGGCTACGATGTTCTCCTCCTCGGAGCTCAGCTCGCTAATCTGGCCTATGTCCTCCCTCAGCCTCCTGAGGGTCTCGACGACCTCCTCGGGAGAGGCGGGCATCGCGGGCGGGCCCCTCCTAGGTTCCATCGCAGGTGCGGGTCTTTCGATCGCCAGCGCATCAATCTCCAAATCTTCACCGGGTGTTATTACCTCATCCCCACTGGGCGAAGGCTCCTCCACAGGTTCCGGGGCCTCAACATACTCTGGATCCTCGGAAGTGTATCTTTCCAGTATATCCTCCTCGGGGGCTTCGCGCTCCTCAGGACCATCTGAAGCGGCGTCTCCACCCAGAATCATGTCTTCCAGCGACGCGGTCTCCTTTCTCTCACCACCGGCCACAGATGACGGTTCCGCCTCCGATGAGGGCGCCTCAGACTTCTGGGCGTACCTCTTCAGGATCTCCTCTTCGAGAGAGACCATGCCACCCTCCTGAGAATCGCCCTGAAACATATGGTGTCCCCTCGCCCCCCTAGACGAATAAACGGAACCTCCGTCCCACGATAAGACTTTGTGTGTAGAGAAAACCCACACTACAGGGCCCTAATCTAGGAATTTTATATTGAAAGGGAACACCCCCATGGATCTTCCATTTTTCAAAGACCTGTCTTGGACATGTCAACATCATCCGTGTCCTTGACATTGTAGCGAAGGAAGAATCGTCGTTGAAGAATCGTTTTATTTGCTCTCTCAAGGTAGATTTTAGCTACAAGAAAAGGGGATAACGGCCTGTCAGCTGAGTGGGGCGTGGAGATCAGACTAGATCGCAATGGGGATGGCCGACATGACGGTTAAAGAAGACCGTTGCGTATGGTCATCAGGGCCTCAAGGAACAGGAGATAAGCCTGGTCGAGGAGGCCAAGTCCTCAAAAGGGACGAGCGGCAAGATCACCGTCCGCCTCTAGAAGCAGAGGGTCATCACGACCAGCCCCCTGTTCTACAAGTACGACATCCAGAAGTACGACCTGCACCCCAACTACTACTTCGACGACATCGCGAACCTCATCCCCAGCGGCGTCCCCGAGTACATCGACGACGGGAACCAGTACGTGGAGCGCATCGTCAGGGCGATGTTCTACTTCAAGCAGTGCTCCCTCATCGGCCCGAGCGGGACGGGGAAGACCCACATCATCTACCTCATAGCGGAGCTTACGGGTCTCCCCGTGTACGAGGTGAACTGCGGCCTCCAGACCAGCAGCTACGACCTCATCGGTCGCTTCGTAAGCCTCGTCAAGGAAAACTGGATCGACGGCCAGGTAACCCTATGGCTCAGGCACGGGGGCATCCTCTACCTCGACGAGGCCAACATGAGGAAGCAGGACGTGACCACAAGGCTCAACCCCATCCTGGACACCCGCGGCCACCTCGTCATCACGGAGAAGGACAACGAGATCGTGCCCCACCCAAGCATGGCTACTGCGTCATCGCCATGAACCCCGCGACCGCGGAGTTCGCAGGGACCAAGAAGCTGAACGCTGCCTTCAGGAGGTGGATGGCCGTATGGATCAACTTCAAATATCAGAGTATCGGCGAGACAATCTCTCCGAGGGAGGCTGAGCTCATCCTGAAACGCTCAGAGGCGGACGAGGACACCGCCTACAAGATCCTGAGGGTGGGAGCCGAGATGAGGAGGCAGTACCTGGCCCGGGACCTACCCTACGGCCCGATCCCTGGAGACCTCATCAACTGGGCGGTCCTCTGCGGGGACGGCGTGGAACCAAGAAAGGCCTCCGAGGAGACCATCATCGCCCTCACCAGCGACAACCACGAGATCCAAGAGGATGTGCGAAGAATCGTCGAGAGCGTATTCACCTAGCCCCATCAAAACCTAAATCGCGATATCTCTAACCGTAAGCTAGACCGCGTTCTCGCAAGCCTCGAAGTATCTAGCGCCGAACTTGGTCACGAACTCCTTCAGAGTGAATGATGTGCAGTGAGCGTCGAAGATGAACTCCATGCGACCGCTCTGAGCCCCGATCCCAATGACCACCATATCGGCGGCCTCAAGCTGATTTAGGACCTCCGTCGCCGCAGGGAAGATGTTGGAGTAGCCGTAGGGCCATCCGTCGGAGATGACCGCCATGATCTTGAGCTCCTCCCTCCTCTCCTCGAGGGCCAGTCCGGCGATCTCCATGGCGTCTGGCAGGTAGGTCAGGCCCTTGAACTCCAAACCGCCCAACCTAGACTTCACCTTGGTGTTGTACTGCTCGTTGAAGTCCTTGATGATCTCGAACCTGTCGTTGAAGGCGAACACGCTCCAAGAAGTCGGGTCGAGGAGCACCTTGCTCGCGGTCTCGGCGAGGATGACGGCGATGTCACGGGTGTAGTCCCGGATGTGCTTCATGCTCATGCTGGCGTCTATGAGGATGGACCAAGCGAAGCTCCTCTGGATCTTCTCATCGAGGAGGAAGATGTCAGTCCTGTCGCTCTTGCTCGCGATGACCTGGATGGCGTCGGCGAGGTCCAGTACGCCGTGCTTCTTCCAGATGTCCTCCATGTACTCGTTCATCGCCTGGAACAGCCTCTCCGCCATCTTGTTGGTGCTCCTCTTGCACCTTGCCTTCACAGTGAGGTACTCCGTGTAGTCCTGGTTAGGGAATCCCATCGAGCTGAACTTGGAGGACAAGGCGAAGTTCTCATATGTAGAGAGGATCTTCTGCTCCTTGTTCTTCTCCAAGAAATGGGAGTCGAAAACCTGAAGGGCCTCGGATTCAGCGACCTTCGACCATGACTTCTGGTCCCCTGAGGCCCGGACTCCGCTTAACCCTTCCATGCATTCCTCGAAGAGCCCCCCGAGCGGGAGCTCTGGATCCACCTTCATCTGAGGGAAGAGGGAGGAAGGGCCTAGGTTCTCGGTGAAGGGAAGGGATGGAGCCTCTATGATGGGCCCGTGCTCAAGGATGGCGTCGTAGATTGATTCGGCGATCTTCAGCTTGTCTTCGCCTATGTCCAGCTCCTCGTCGACGATGGACTCCACGACAACGTCCTTGAAACCATCCATCTCGTCGAAGAGAGATCCGACCAACTCCCCGTCCTGACGTGAGATAAACCGCTTCAAACCAGTATTCGCGTAGACGCTGAGTGACGCCATAAGACGCGTGGCCTGGATCCTGATGTTCTCGATGCGCCTTTTCCTTCTAAGCATCATCCCACCGGCGAAGGCAAGGTCTACAATCCTGTCGGGGAACCAAGCTGCCACGTATGCATTGGCCCTAACATCCTCGACCAGTGAGGCTACGAAACTGGCAAGGACTGGATTCTTCCCCGCCAGCCAATCCTCGTAGAAGCCGGTTTCCTGGGTCACCCCATGACCGCTGAGATGGATCACGGAGGCCCTTAACAGCTGGACGACCTGCTGCCTGCTCTTGGGCGTGTCGGGAAACTCGTAACCCAGGAAAGAGATGGACTCCTCTCCGAATTGTGGTATTGGGAGGATTATCTTGAATATCGGGCCATCCTCGGTCAACCGGGGGTAGACGGAGTCCTCTACAATGATGAATTTTAGTTTGAAGGGGTCCTTCTCTAACGATGCAGCCCTGGCATATTCGAGGAACCCCATATCATCCCCCCTTTCGTCCTCTCGTCTTCGTAGTTCCAAGATGACCCCTAGGCACACCCGATCGGATGATGGAACTTTCTACACATGTGTTCCCGATGAGGGCTGCCTCCTTCAGAGTCTCCCAAGATTCGATCAAGAATCTCCGACGGTTGCATTATAAGGGCTCGTCTGTCTGGGTTGAGACCTACAATCATGGATGGGGCAGCCCGAATCCTTAGAGTCCGACCCTGGAGAGACTTTTAAAGCTGGACGGACTGGATGGTCGTGAATTCTCTGTTGAAGGTGAACTTCCCGGCTACGCTCTCGTCGATGTGCTTGATGACGACTTTCCGAACAACGCCGTTCTCGAGGTAGCAGATGTAGCGGACGTCGTTCCCGAGGCCAACCTTCCTCAGCTCATCGAGGGATTCCTTCGCATCCGTCAGCTCCTCCAGCCTCTCTGTGATCTTCGCGATGACCTCGAACATCACCTCGGCCTCCCCCTGGGCGCTGGAGGACAACTCGAGGCCCTGGAAGGGGACCCAGTCGGCGGATTCCTTCTTCCTCTTTTTCTTCTTCTTATCTTTCTTCTGCCTGCTCTTCCCCGCTCCCCCGAGCTTGTCGAGGGAGAGCTGTTTGAACCAGTCCTCGTCCCCGTACTTATCCTCCGCCTCCCTGAGGAAGTTCCCCAAGCCCTCGCTGTATTCCTCCTTTTGGGACAGGTAAGAATCGATCTCGGCCTCAATCTGGCTGTAGAGCTCTTGCAGCGAGCGAACGGTGATTATTTCGGTGACGAGTCTGCTGGTCAAACTGGTCCCCCCAGGCGCCTTTCGGATCTTTCCAGTCGCCTCTCCAGCCCTAACTTGCCCTGATGATCTAAAGAGGGTTTGTGAGTTTTGACCAACTACACACTCGCCGGCTAGAACCAACCTAGAAGGTATCTACCCAGGGTAAAGAGCGCGATGTCCCCCAATATTAACGCAATAACGTAGCCGATCGAGATGAAAACCAAGAAGGGTAGGGTGTTGGAGACCCAGACCTCTTCCACCCCGGCCTCCCTGAGCCGTCGGAAGACCTCAACGGCTGCATCGTCGTTCTGGATGTCGGGCATGAGGATCAACCTCCTCTCGGAGTTCTCGTCCAAGTTCTCAAGGGGGTACTGGAAGGGCGGACCCCTGACCGAGTCTATTTTAATCTTCGCCCCCGAGACCATCACGATCAGCTTCTTAATCGATGAAGTCTCCCCGAGGCCTCCGAACAGGGCCTCACCACTTGCCTTTTTCAACGAATTCCTCCAGAGCAGCACCAGTGCGAAGGAGGCGCCACTCAGGGCAGCATTCGAGAACAATGTGAGAGGGTAGATGACCGAGACCACTCCCAGCATGGGCTTGAGACCACGTGGTGGAATGGGATGGAGGATGGAGAGGGCTATGAAAGCCTCGACATCGGCCCCTCCGAACAACCCCAGGTACCCTAGGACTACTGAGATCACGACGGAGAAGACTACTGTCATGACGAACCCCGTCAAGGCCAGAGAACCAACGTATACCTCGTAGAGAGCCAGCACCAAACCCATACCCCCGAAAACAAGCCAGACGAGTTCGTAGATCTCCCTCGTCTTTATGTCGACCCACGAGGTATAACCTAGCATAACAAGGCTGAGCAGGATCCTGACGACGTCAAGCTGGTTCAGCGGCTGCACCTCCCTTATCGAACAAATCACCCTTTCGTGGCACGTTTAAGGGGTTCCCTCATCCCTCGGTCAGGGTGGCCTCCGCTTGGACGAAGACTCCCCTGAGGTCGTAGGCTTGGACACGGATTGGGACTTGGTTCCCAGGGATCGTGTCGGTGAATGTGTAGAGATACGTGCCGTTTCCGTAGTCCAGAGCGGAGTAGTCTCCCAGGACCGTCGGATCCTCCCAGCTCCCGGATTTCAGATAAGCGAGGGTCGTGCTGTTTTCTAGTGTCGGAGATCCCTCGTTGTAAAGTTTCACGATGACCGTCACGGCTTTGGAGTCGTCACCCATGTCTAAGTAGCTCCCCGATACAAACACGCTGGTGGTCACGTTCACCTCGTAGCTCAGGTCTACCTCGACCCCTCTCCCGCTCATGTTCAGTGTGAAGTCGGAGAAGGCGCTGGAGGCTCCCACCCCATCGGTGCCCCAGTCGAGCCAGATCCCCTGTGAATAGGGGGACTGGGATGCGAGGGTCGAGTTCAGATCGCAACGACCGAATCGATAGTCACCAGCCACGAACGCCTCCCATCTGTCCAAGTTGTCTCCCAGGTTGGCCGCCGCTCCCCCGTTGGAGACGTTGATCAGAGAGGCCGTCACGGCGTGTTCGGAGCCCAGCTTGACGCTGAGGACGTAGTCGCCGAGGG
This sequence comes from Candidatus Bathyarchaeota archaeon, assembly GCA_030593155.1. The sequence goes on along the minus strand of JAUVHT010000003.1, from coordinate 10,527 downwards.
AGTCGTAACCCGAGGAGACATGACCACGACTTACCTTGTAGATGTAGGCCTGGGTCGACAGCAGTACGATGGCCATCCCGAAAGCCGCGATGATCAGGATCTGCCCCCTTCTCGGCCTGCCTCTCATCCCTTTCATCCCCCCAGCTGGAGTCGGAGCCTATAGAGCGGGCAATCGCCCGACTCGACAGCGAGGAGGTACTCCACCGACTCGATCTTCCTCCCGAGTAGGCCTCCGTTTGATACGACTCTAGTATTGACCATGCCCCCCTGTTCGTCCAGCACCGTCAGGTTGAAGGAGACACCCGTGGGCAGTGCCATCCGGAGGACAAGCTCCACGTCGTCCCAGTTACCCGAGTCCACCAGACGGCCCAGGGTCCCGTTACCGTCCAGCCGCACGAGGGCCTGCATGCCCATGACATCCAAGTTCTTGTCTTCCAGGTAGTCCCTCTCCCGCGGGAACTGGGAGGCGTAGAGGAGGGCAGTGACTATGATCACCGCCGCGAAGAACGAGTCCAGTGTGTGGACCACGCCTCTCCTACTCATACTCTGCAGGGCTCCTGAACTTTATCTCGAACCTGTACAGCCCACCGTTGATGTCGACCACGTACGAGACGAGGTGGACGTCTGAGACCACGTAGTCATCATCCATGTCGGCGCCCATCTCCAGGGGCACCTGGGGGTACCCTACCCACTCCACCCAGTAATCCGATCCGTTGACCCCCGTCAATGTGAGAACCATGGGGCTCCCGTCTAAAAGCCCCGGAATGCCATAGCCAGACACATCGGCTGAAAGATTGAAGGAATACGAGTATGAAAAGACGGCTGCGTTCCAAGCTGTCGTTCCAGCAGTGAGATCCACTCCGAGGGAGTGGTTCAGAGGGCTGAGAGTGGCGAAGGTGCCCGGTTGATCCGGGGCGCTCGAGTTGTGGGCGAAGGGCAGCACATCATAGCTGAAGAGGGACAACCCGGCTCTGGCTATCCCGATTAGGACCGCCGTCCCGTTCCGGGAGTTCGGGAGGGTGAACTGAACTGATCCCGAGCCAGAACTATCAATGGACCCAGAGTATGAGTACGTGGAGTTCCTAACAGCCACGTAGTAGCTCACCTGGCATTGCAGTGGATACCCATTCCGATTGGTTGATGCTGAAAAGTTGTAGACGGTGTCGTCTCCCTGTATCTGAGATGAGGAGGGGTTCAGCGTGATGGAGAACAGCGTCTCGACCTCGATCCTGAAAGACACGTCGTCGATGCCTAGGGCCTGCCACGCACTGGAGTAGTTCAAGGCTTGAGCGCTCAGGGCGTTCAGGCGGGTCACCTTGTCGATATCCAGGTCGTATGGATCGCCCTCTCCGGCGAAACCTAGATTCGTAGGGGTGCCTCCCTCGCCCCAGTTCGAAGGCTCCCCCTGCGAGAGGAGCATGAACTTACCTATCTGGTGATATCGGTCGGGGTCGTGGGAGTCATCCTCGATATAGGGCGAGACCACGATGTTGACTCCGAAGATTGCGCCCATCACCAGGACTATCATCGCGAACGACGCGAGAGTGAAGTCAATGGAGGCCGTGGGCAACTATATCATCCCCCCGAACAGCTTCAGCACAAGCCCGCTCGAGAGGATCAGGGTCATGTAGGCCGCCAGAGCCAGGATGGCAGCATACTTGAAGCCCGAGGCGAAGTTGCCGTCGCTCACCTTCCCGATGAAGAACCCGGACAGCCAACTGTGGAAAACCATGCCGGCCTGGATGATCTCGTTACCCGAGGTGAGATTGATATCAATCGAGGGGGAGATGACTAAGCCCAAGGCCAACGCGGGTATCTGGGACATGGTCTCAAACGTGAACGTGACCGTGAAGGCCATGAGAATGGTCCAGACGAAGGGCAGGACCACGTAGGGCCTCAGCATGTCCCTCTGGCTCCTCTCAATGGTCTGAGTCTTCTCGGCGTACTCGGCCAGGATGCCGAGGGTGTCGGCGTCCCCGCCTCCTATCTCGATGGTCTCCACCAGTATGAAGAAGTCGACGATAACCGGCCAGCTCTTTATCCGCTCCGTCATGTCGGTGTAGATCTTCCTCAGGGAGACCCCCCACTCTATCTGATTCATCATGCGCCGCAAATCCTCGGTGAAGGGACCATACCCCCTGCGACCTGCGGCGTGAATGAGGCTCTTCTCCGGCGAGACTCCGGTCCGCCTTGCCTCCGTCACATCCCTTATGAAGCTGGGCATCGCGTTCTCGGCGGCGAAATTCCTCTTCGCGATGCGATGGTAAGAGATGGCCGGGAGGATGCAGACGACTGTCAGACCGGCGGTCACGAACGTGATCAACCCCACAGTCTCTGTTATCCAAGACAGCGAGGGCATGAAGTTCGAGGCCGCGAGGATTATGATAAGCAATGCCAACGGTATGGCCCCCAGGATGTAGGGCTGGCGCACGCCTCTGAGAGTTCCGGGCCTGCTGATGTTCGCTAGGTACATGAAGAAGAGCGAGAAGAGAGGGATGATTACGAGGACCAGCGGGTAGATCAGGGCGGAGGTGTCGGGTAGGCCGGTATCTCCCATCAACTGAGTGGTCGGCGCCGTGACGGTGGAGAGGATGTAGAAGCAGAAGATCACGATGAGCATCACCATGTAGGCCTCGACCAGGGTCTCAAGCCTCTCCACGGCGTTCTGGGCCTTGGCCGCGTGGACGTCGAAGATGCTCTTGAGCTTGCTGGTTAGGTAGTTGATGACGCTGCCGCCGCTCTTCACGGATGAGATGTAGCCTTCGAGGAAGTCCGCGTACTGCTTTGAGACGGTCGCATCAGCCCGCTTCGACATCGCTGTCAGGGGGTCGTTGCCGAGGACCTCTACGAGCCTGACGATCTCGTCGCCCTCTTCCTTGAACTTGGTTAGGATCTCGACGTTCCTCAGCCGTTTAAAGCTCTCGTAGGGGGTTATGCCGCTGGCGGCCATGAGGGTGACCATCATTGTGACGTAGGGTAGCTCGGCCTCCAGCTTGGGATCCGAGTCCCCCTCCAAGATGTTTTTGATCCGGCCTCTCCACCCTTCTACTTCTACGTCTGCCACCCTCCTAGATGCTCTGTGCCACCTTCTGGTACAGGACCTCCGGACTGTTATAGTACCTGTTGAGGACCTCGTTCACGCTCTTGTAGTCCCGGATGTTCATGTTCACCATCCAGAGGAGCACGTCCCTCCTCCTCTCCATCTCCTTCAAGAGATAGTCCACAGAGAGGTCGAGATTCAGGGCCAGCTGCTTTAGCAGGTAGCTCCCATCGAAATCCTCCGTGAATGTGTCAGACCTAGGGTTCCAACTTGAGACCTCCTGGGACTCCCCCGACTGCCTCACCTCTGCTATGTCAACGAACTTCCTGCTAGAGATTCGCTTATCGCCCTCGACGAAGATGGGGGCCCTGACGTGTTTCACAACGATGAAGCAGTTCATCAGTGGAAGTATCGCGGGAGGGATGTCCATAGGAGGCTGAGTCAACCGCGTCAGGGCTATCTCCACGCTGTCCGCGTGCATCGTGCAAAGGCCCCCGTGGCCCGTGGCTAGGCTCTGGAAGAGGACATAGGACTCTTCGCCCCTGATCTCGCCTACCAGTATGAGGTCGGGTCTGTGACGGACCGCCGACTTTATGAGGTCGTATAGTGAGATCTCGCCGGTCCTCTCGATCCCGAAGCCGGGCCTGGCGATGGTGGACACCCAGTTCTCGTGGGGGAGGTTGATCTCTGCGACTTCCTCTATGGATATTATCTTGTATGCGGGATGGGTGAGGCATGCGACGGCGTTGAGAGCGGTGGTCTTCCCAGCTCCCGTGGCGCCGACGATCATCACCGAGTACTTGTTCTCCACGAGCAACCAGAGGTATGCGGCCGCAGACTCGCTCAGGGTCTCCATCCTTATGAGGTCGATGATTGTGATGGGGTCCGTCCTGAACTTCCTGATGGTGAAGCTGGTCCCGGAGGGGGTGACCTCCTTCCCGTAGGTCACCGCGAGCCTGTGCTTGCCTGGAAGGGTCGCGTCCACGATGGGATACGCAAGGCTGACGTGCTTTCCCGCCTTGTGCACCAGCTTCATGATGAAGTCATTGAGCTCTTCCTCCCCGAAGTGGACGGTGGTCCTTATGTTCTCGTAGTTCCTGTGCCAAAGGAACACGGCCTTCCCGAAGCCCGTGCAGCTGATGTCCTCGATGGCATGGTCGAACATCAGGGGTTCTATCTTGCCGAAGCCCGCGATGTCCCTCTCCAGGTAGTAGAGAACCTTCTTCAACCCGATGGGACTGAGGTCGGCCACCAACTTCCTGTTCTCGTCGACTATCAGGGGCACCTGCTCGTTGAAGGCCTCCAGAAGGGACTGGCCCTCCCTAGGCGCCTCCAGCTCCTTCTCAAGCAGGCCTTGGATTTTTATGAACACCTCTCGTTCATCCAGGTTCATGGGGAGCTCGTCGACGATGTAGAGGCGCTCGGAGGTCTGCTCGTTCCGGGCGACGATGCAATACGAGAAGGGCGCCCTGAGGGGGTAGTTCTCCACCTCCTGATAGCCCTCCGGAACCCGCCACCGGTTTATCCCGAGGACGCCCAGAAGGGTCTCCCGGGGCACCCCTTCATCCTTCTCCTCCTGAATCCTCTTCTTCTTTCGTCTGAACATTAGCGCCTAACCACCCTCCCACCTGCCAAGGACCAGCACGGGATCCGCGTCTTCGATTGTACAGTTCAAGGACAGGGTCCCGTATCCCCCTTTGTATGTACCCGACGCCGACACATCCCACGGGAGATCGACCCTGAAGTCGGGAGATCCTGTCCAAGGGTCCCCGAAGGCTCCTTCCACCCAGGCCTCCGAGGAGTCGGAGACCAGCCTTATCCAGTACTGTTTATTCCCGATCATCTGGGGTGTGTGCATGCCGATCTTCGTCGTTGCGTTCGTGGCCTCTGCCAGCGCCACCAGCTCGGTCGCCTCCGCCGCTACCGTCTCAAGAAGCTCCTTGAGCCCCTGTCTCTCGGACACCGCTTGGAGGCTTGCTGAGTGGAGGTAGAAGGCGTTCGCGATCATGAGGGCGATGGCCCCCATGGCGACCATGGTGTAGAAGTAGTTCGTGGCTTGGGATGGCATCAGATGGACACCCCTTCTATCTTCACATAACTGATGACGAACTCAACCCTGACGGTCGATCCCGACGCATCCACCGTTATGGGCACCACGACCGTTCGTTGCACTCCGTTGAGGTCGGCCGTCACGTCCATCGTCGTCACGGAGTCGCCCAGGTCATAGCTGTCAACCCGGGTCGTGACGTTGATGCAGGTGACCTTGACGTGGAACTCCCCGCCGGACTGGATGGCCTCCGATGCGTTGAGGTTGACGATGTAGATCCGGACGTTGTTGATCCTCCTGCCGCCGGAGACATCACCCAGGGACGAGGACACCAGAGGCCTGTAGCGGGCGACCAGCTCCTCGTACTCGCTCCCGGTCTCCACCCTCATGAGTGCCTGATAAGCCGTGCTCTGGTTGACGATGGTCCTCTGGTCCCCCCGGAGCCACCTGCCCAGACGCCCCACGATGGTGCTGGGAAGCTCGTAGATGAAGCGGCCCGTATCGCTGTCGAATACGGTATAGGTCGAACCGTCCATGGTGAGGTTGACCTGGAGATGGTTCGCTCCGGCTTCGACGCGGAGCTGGCCTCCATAGTCCGAGAAAGCCAGGGTCTTGGAAGCCCCAGGCGACCAAGCTAAGAACGAGATTGCCTCCTCTAGGTCCAGCATCTTCTCCTCGGCGGCCACGAGTTTCAGGTCTTCCTTCCTGTTGCCGATCTGTCTCACGGCGTAGTTGTAAGCGACGGTGGAAACCAGGGTCAATGAGAACAGGATAAGGAGCAGGCTGACTGGGGCGGCTAAACCCCTCCTCTTGTGGATTACACACATTTTCGTCTCTGCTCCTTTCTTTCCCGTCTCGATCCCAGTTCAAGAGAAAAGGAGAGTCTGATCCGGCTTGTCTCATCCGAGTCTGCCCTGGTGAATGCTACGCTGACTTCAGATCATCCGAGCACGGATCTACTCCTTCCCTGAGCTGAATTGAGTGCCCTAGATCCCATCCTCCTTTCGGGTAGACTAACCCTTGTTTTCCCCCTTTCAGTTATCGAGAAAGATGGAATATGTCGATTTGTATGTAGTAAACATCTACATCACTGACCAATATCGAAAAACTGTAGGGAAAATAGGGATTAGAGAAGCCTGGTCAGCCCACTTGGGGGATACCAGCTATCTTCAAGGCCCCCTCGTCCGGCTCCTTCCACAGAAGATTGAAGAGGAGCCTGTATGAGTTCACGAGGGTCCAGTAGTTGGTCCACATCGCGTAAGGCTTCCCTTCCTTTTCCTCACCGCGTCTCATGAGCAGGAGCATCTGCCCGTTATCCGAGATGATGAAGCAGGGGGCTTTGTCCAGTTCTTTGTAGGTGAAGTCTCCCTTCCCCAGGCTGACCTCCTCAAGGACGTATGTGCTGGTGGGGGAGAAGTTGGTGATAAGCTGCACATTAAGCCCCTTCTTTGAGACCTTTTTTTCTAGATCATCGAAGAAAGGGGAGTTGTAGAGCCAGAGGAGGTTCTCGTCGCTAAGCATCATCAGCATCTCGCTGGTGCTATTCTCGAGGAGTTCTGTAGCCTTGACCCCCACCTGCCTCCTCCCCTCGAGCACTTGGAAGGTCTCCTTTCGTGTGGTCCTATCTTCCGGTTTAGGCAGGGATTTCCATGTCTCCATGAGTTCCTTCTTCCACTGCTCCATCTGGTGGATCCGCTGCCTCCTCTCTTCGATGAGGTTCCCCAGGGCTCTCTCGAAGGGCACGGACACGAATTTCATGGGCCTCTCGAACACACACGAGACAAGCCCCTGTTTCTCCAGCCTGCGGAGGATCTTGTAAGCCTCGGTACGGTGGACGCTCAGGGCTTCGGCGATCCTCTGGGCCTTCTGTGCGCCGAACCTCGCCAAGAACAGATACACTCTAACCTCGTTCTTGGAGAGGTCGAACTTGCTCAGTGCGTCTTTGATGCGTCTCAGGGCTTTGAGGTGCTCCGCCTCCTCGTCGGACACCCTACGGTTGGGGGATCTGTTGTGATTGGTGAGAAGTTCCAAGTCTGAATTCGAATTAGCGTGGTTTCCGTCACCTATATCTTTGAGACGTTCTGTATGATCTAGTTGCATATACCTGTCCCGAGATACTGATGAATGATACGTTAAAAGAGAATTATGGAAATATAAAACATATCACAAATCCATAAACTCGGAGGGTTGAGCTCTATCAGGATCGTTTGGGGGCATCGTTATCTAATGTTTACGGATGTTTTCAAGGTGGAAAATGGAAGGATTGATACGGGCGGATGGTCGAACTAGGGTTTCATGTCTCCATCGCGGGAACGTTAGATAAGGCCGTGGACAGGGCCTTGGAGCTAGACTGTGACACGTTCCAGGTTTTCACCCGGAATCCCCGCAGCTGGGCGTTCAGGGAGCTGAAGGAGTGTGAAGTGGGGGCCTTTAGGGAGAAGAGGGGCAAGTCGGGGATTGACTCGGTCTTTGGGCACATGCCTTATATCCTCAATTTGGCCTCCCCCGACGAGGGGGTGTACGGTCGATCCGTAGAATCTCTGCGTGTGGGGTTGGGGCGATGTTTGGCTCTGGGGATTCCCATGTTGGTGACCCATGTGGGGAGCCACGTCGGAGAGGGGTCGGATCTGGGGGTGGCCAGGGTCGTCGGGGCCTTGAACGCGGTCCTTGAGGGGGATGATTCCGGCGTCGTAGTCCTGCTTGAGAATGGTTCTGGGTCGAGGAATAAGGTGGGGTCGAGTTTCGAGGAGTTGAATCGTATTTTAGAGGAGGTCACCAGCCCGGAGCGCGTCGCTGTTTGTTTTGACACGTGTCATGCTTTCGCTGCGGGGTATGAGTTCAGGACTCTTGAGGGGCTGGAGGGGACGTTGGAGTCCTTCGATGCCGCAGTGGGCTTGGACCGTCTCAGGTTGGTTCATCTGAATGACTCGGTCGGGGGGTTGGGGGCTGGTATTGATCGCCATGAGCATATTGGCTTGGGAGAGATTGGCGTCGAGGGTTTCAGGGGGATTTTGACCAGTGGATTGGCTTGTTTGCCGATGGTGATGGAGACCCCTGTCGATGGGAGGAGGGGGGACGAGGGGAACATGGGCGTCGCGAGGGGTTTGGCGGTTTCCTAGGTTGGTCCGGGTGAGGGTAAGATTAAAATTTGGGTCGTGGGGTTCTATGTTTGCCGTTCTGTGCCCTGGTGGCTTAGCCTGGCTAAAGCGTCTCCTTGGTATCTCTCCTGCGGGGGGGCCGAACAGGAGGAGATCGCGGGTTCAAATCCCGCCCGGGGCTCCATTGTTGTGACCGGTAGGTGGTCATAAGGGTTCCGGGGTTTTTGCTGTTTCGTGTTGTTTCTTGTGGGTGTTATAAACGTGGCCGCTTATAGCGGTTTTCGGGGGGGTGGTTACTGTGGTGGTTGTGTTTGTTTTTTCGCGCGTCGGTGGGTGGTCGGGGGTGGTTTTCTGAACGGCTGGCTTATGATAGCGGTTTTTGTATTGCTTGAGTACTCCTTTTGACATAGTTCAGATCGTATTGGCTTGGTTTTCGGGTTCCGTTTGTTGGATGGGTTGTTTTTCACGGTCTGATGTATGGCCCCCCCCTCCCCCCTGTTTTCGTTGAGTGGGAGTTCGTTGCTTGGGAGTATGTTTTTGTGCTGGTTCGGATGGTGTTGGAGCGATATTTAGGTTCCTTTTGTCGGATGGCGTTGTATTCACGGTCAGATGTATGACCCCCCCCTCTTGTGTGAGATGATGCTAGGATGAGGTTTCAGAGCGTGTTTGCTATTTACCGGATGATCATCGCTCGCGTAGGTGCTTTTCTACCTCAAGTTGGAAGCCCGCCCGGGGTTCCATTCCTGCTTGTGTGTGGCTTGGGTTGGGGGATTTTCGATAATAGGTAGCTTGTTATTACAGGAAAAAAAATTCAGGTATCTTGAATATTTCTGTGTGAGTAGTAGTTTAGGACAAGGGGTTTTGGTGCCGTTCTAAATAAACTGGTAGCCCGCCCGGGGGTCCATCGTTATGACTGGTAGAGGGTCATAGATTTTTTTTGATGAGTTATGAGCGTGTTTTAGTTGAGTGAAAAAAAGGGGAGGTTGGTTCTGTTCATGTGACGCTGATGTCCAGTACTCCGCGTTGTATGAGTAGGTAGATCAGTATCCCGCTTATCACCAACTCGGGCAGCATGTAGCTCCCGTTGTATATCGCTGAGTAGACTATCGGGCTCATCCCCTCAGGGGCGTACATCGCGAAGAAGACGACTCCTGAGATGAAGTGCGAGAGGAACCTCGTCGTGAGGCTCACGACGACGCCGACGAGGGGGGTCTTCTTGAAGATGCCCGTCAGTCCTAGAGCTCCGAAGGCGAGGGGGTAGTCCAGAACCATCCCAACGGGGCTGTAGAACCATCCGTCGAGGAGCATCTGGGCCAGACCGAAGACGACGCCGCTGAAGACGCCCACCTTCGGCCCCCGCCTTAAGGAGATCAGCAGTACGGGAACCATGCTCCCAAGGGTGATCGAGCCGCCCTGGGGTAGCTGGTAGACTTTTATGAAGTTTAGTACAAGGGACAGTGCCACCATGACTGAGACCTCAGCCAAAACCTTTGTATCGAAGCTGGATTCATCCATGTTTTTTCCCTCCGCCAGTATTACCTGGATCAGGTTCAAAGGGTCGACGTTTAACGTCCTCTCAGCCAGGCTCTCGCCCAGCTCCCCCTTCTCATCAACTCATTCTACTTGAAATATAAGTCTTCACCTAGGAAACCAGATAACGGCGAGGTAAGATACGCGCGCGAGCTCTGATATTTTCTACTGTTTGTCAGCTTTGTTGAAAGAGCCATACAGCATGTCTAGATCTATTCGCTCTTGATCCTCCACCCTCACGCCGTCGATGTATAAGCCCTCGCCCTCTTCCACCACCCCAACAGGTGCACAGGCTATCCCCAACTCTCCACAGACCCTTTGAACCTCGCCCCCCTTGTCGGGATCCACCAATGCGATCAACGATCCGTACGTGGGCAGCCTCAGGGGGTCCTCACCGAGTTCCTCGACCCCCTCCACAAAATGGAGATTCCCAGACTCGACTTCCAACCTCAAGCCGAGCGCCGTGGCGACCTCATGGAGGGCTTTCTTCACACCCCCCTCGGAGACATCGTGCATCAGGGTAACCCCCGCAACGTCATGCAGACGCAGGATAATGGGCAGGGGGGTGAAACTCCTCCAAACCTCGCTCCGTCTCCCCTCTGAAAGGGATTTCAGCCAGACCGCCTCACCCCCCACTCCACCCACGACGAAGACGACGTCCCCCGCGGCCGGCCTCCTCGGTTGCTCCAACTCCTCGCCGAGGCAGGTCGCCGTCAGAAGGGGGATCTCGATGCCCGCGTATGTAGCCGCCTGGCCCGCGACTATCGTCACACCGTACCTTGCCGCTTCCTCACCAAGCCCTCTCGCTATGG
>JAUVHT010000108.1 GCA_030593155.1 Candidatus Bathyarchaeota archaeon | reverse complement strand
TAAGGGACCTGGTGCTCCTCGTGGGCTACAAGTTCCAGCAGGTGAAGAACTACTTCAACGACGGCAGCCGGTTCGGCGTCAATCTCCGCTACGTCCTCGACCACCCCCAGTTCAAGGGCAGCGCCAACGCCATCGTGAACGCCTACCGCAGGGGAGACATCTCGAGGGACGACTGCATCATAGTCTACTACGGGGACATCCTCTCGGACTTCGATCTGAGGGAGATGGTCACACAGCACATGGGGTCTGAGGCTGCCGCGACGGTGGCTCTGGCCCACGGCTTCAAGGTCCGCGTCGGGACAGCGGACATCGAAGAAGGCTTCATAACCAAGTTCCACGAGAAGCCGGAGCTTGAGACCCCCGTCAGCATCGGGATCCTCGCCCTCAACGGGGCGGTGGTGGAGGAGATGAACAGGATGTCCGAGGAGGGACACAGGAGCTCCTTCGACCTGATGGGGGACGTCATCCCGCACCTGATCGAGAAGGGCTTACCCGTGGGGGCCTACGTGAGCGACGCCTTCTGGTACGACCTCGGCTCCCTGGAGAGGTACGAGAGTTTCGAGAACGAGAAGCTGGTGGAGAGGCTGAGCTACCTGACCGGCAAGGACCGACCCTGACCCCACAAAAGGTTCTTATCAAGTTTCAGCATGCTTGATCAATGGCGGTAATGGATGAAAGCCCTTGTTTTGGCGGGGGGGTTCGGCACCCGGCTCAGGCCGTTGAGCTGCACCCGTCCCAAGATGTTGTTTCCCCTGGCTAACCAGACCCTCCTGGACTGGACCCTGAAGAACCTCTCCGAGGGAGGTGTGGACACTGTCGTCCTCGCTGTGAACTACATGGCCGAGGCGCTGGTACGCTATTTCGGCCCCACCAAGTTCGATCTTGGGATCATCTACTCCCGGGAGGGCAGGCCCCTGGGCACCGGTGGGCCCATCAAGAAGGCTGAGGACCTGCTCGTTGACGATGAGCCGTTCCTGGTGTTGAACGGTGACGTGATCTCAGACATCGACTACCGCCGAATCGTCGAGTACCATAAATCTAAGGGGGCGGCCGCCACCATAGCCCTCATCAGGGTGCCCGACCCCAGCCGCTACGGCGCAGTGGAGATGGACACCGAGGGGCGGATCCTCCGGTTCGTGGAGAAGCCTGAGAAGGGCGAAGCCCCCAGCAACCTGATCAACGCGGGGATCTACGTCTTCGAGAAAGAGGTTGTCGACTACATACCCGCAGAGAGGAAGGTCTCCACGGAGAAGGAGGTGTTCCCTATCCTCGCCAAGGAGGGGAAGCTGTACGGCCTCGAGATCCACGGGCTCTGGCTCGACATCGGCGTTCCCGAGGCCTATCTTCAGGCGAACGAGAGCATCTTGGAGAGACTAGACGGCCCTAGGAGAGGCGAGGACTGCGAGGTCCACAAGTCGGCGGAGGTCATGGAACCCTCATACCTGGGGAAGGGCGTTAGGATAGGTGCAAAATCCGTGGTCGGGCCTAACACTTCGATCTCGGATCACGTCCATATTGGCGAAGGCTGCAGGATCGAGAACTCGGTAATCTTCGCGGGGGCAACAATCGGCGACTACTCGTCCGTGAGGAACGCGATCATCGGGGAGAACGCGACCCTGGAGCGGTGGGTAAAGGTCGAGTCAGGCAGCCTCATCGGGGATTACACCACCATCTTGGATGGTGTCACCATCACCGAAGGCGTCACCATCTGCCCGTCGAAGACCGTGTCGGAGAGCATCCTCCAGCCCCGTCAGGTGATGTGATGGGGCGGCTCTTCGGGACCAACGGGGTCCGGGGGGTCGCCAACGAAGAGCTGACGGTGGAGAAGATCACAAGGATTGCAGCAGCCGTGGGAGCCCACCTGGGGGGGGAGATCGCAGTCGGCAGGGACGGAAGGACCACCAGCCCCATGTTCAGGGACGCGGCCGTCAGCGGCCTCCTATCCGTGGGGTGCAACGTCCACGACGCCGGGATGCTGCCCACCCCCGCCCTCCAGCACTCCGTGAAGCACCATGGCCTGGACGGAGGGCTGATGATCACGGCGTCCCACAACCCGCCCGAGTTCAACGGCGTCAAGGTGATCGCCTCGGACGGGGTGGAGATCCCCAGGGAGCAGGAGGCCGAGATCGAGGAGCTCTACTTCAGCGGGGGCCCCGAACCCAGCCCCTGGGACCAGATAGGCGCCATCGGGGCGTTGCTCGCTCTCGCGCCCTACATGGAGGCGGTGAAATCCCACGTCGACGGGGAGACCATCAAGAGGGCGGGCTTGAAGATCGCCATCGACCCCGGGAACGGGGTGGCGGCCCTCACGGCCCCGGACATCGCCAGGGATCTAGGCTGCAATGTCTACACGGTGAACGTCAACGTGAACGGGAGGTTCCCCGGCCGGGAGTCCGAGCCGAGACCCGACAACCTCGACGACCTGAGGAGGCTCGTGAGGGCCTCGGGTGCAGATCTCGGCGTAGCCTTCGACGGTGACGGTGACCGCTCCATTTTCGTGGACGAGAGGGGGGAGATTCAATGGGGGGATCGGTCGGTCGCCCTGATCGCGAGGGACTTTTTGGTGAGAAACCCTGGGGAGAGGGTGGTCTCGGCCGTGAACTCGTCCAATGTCCTGGAGGATGTGGTCGCCGCCGCGGGCGGCAGCCTCGTTCGGACCATGGTGGGGAGCGTGGTGATCTCCCGGGTCATGGTCGATCAGGGCATAATGTTCGGAGGGGAGGAGAACGGGGGCATCATGTACGGCCCCCACCTCCAGGTCCGGGACGGCTCGATGGCCATGGCCCTGATGCTTGAGATCGTGGCCAAGGCGGGCAGGCCCCTCTCTGAGCTCTTCTCGGAGTTGCCTCAGTACCATCAGATGAAGGGTAAGGTCCCCTGTCCGGAGGGGCTCAAGGAGGAGGTCTTGGAGGTCCTGCGGGGGTCGGTGGACGCTCCCGAGGTGGAGACCATCGACGGCGTCAGGCTGGGCTACAGGGATGGGAGCTGGGTCTTGTTCAGGCCCAGCGGTACCGAGGCGGTCTTCAGGATCTACGCGGAGGCGGGGAGTCCGGAGAGGGTGGCCGAGCTCGTCGACGAGCATAAGGCCCTGATAGCGTCCGTCATTGAATCGTTGGGCTAGGGGCGCATGGCCTCGGCCAGCTCTAGGAGCTTTCCGTAGGGGTCTGCGGCTTTTACGACTCCGCTGGCCACCAGCACTCCCTCCGCGCCCAGCTTCATTGCGGCCGTGACGTCCTCGCCGCTGGTTATGCCTGCCCCGCAGAGGACCTTGACTTCGGGGTTGATGGTCTGGACCGCCTCGACGGCGCCCGAGACGACTTCGGGCCTGGCCTTGGAGACGGGGATCCCCGATCCTATGAGTTCTGGGGGCTCGATGGCGATGACGTCGGGGCCGAAGGGTGCCACGGATCGCCCCCTTTCCACGGTGTCTACGCAGACCACTTGGAGGAGCCCGGTTTCCCTGGCCCGTCTAACGGTGGCCTCTATGGCGTCGAGGGTGAGCCTCCTCTCGGAGTGGCTGATGAGGGTTCCGGCGGCGCCGGCTTTTGCGATGGCCTCGGGCATGATGTGGCCTGTGAACTTCCCGTGTCTCACTGGGTCGATGTGCTGGGCGAAGACGGGGATGCCGGCGTTGTCGATGACGGCCCTGAGGTCGACGGTCTGGGGGGAGACTGCCACGCAGACGCCTGTCTCCCTTGAGATCTTCTCCGCTGTGGATGCTAGTCTGACGGCGTTCTCCCCCGTGGACTCCTTGTAGGTCTTGAGGTTGACCAGGAGGAGGGGGAAACTGATTTCGCGCGAGGACATATTGTCACCCGTTTACTTTGGGGCCGATGATGCTTTATCTCTTCCGAAGCGGGGGTTCCCGGAGCGGATGAGGGCGATCATTTCTGCGTCGGTTCAGGGGGCGAGGTCCTGGATCCTCTTCCCCCTGGGGGTGAGCTCGACGAGTCGGACGGGTAAT
>JAUVHT010000170.1 GCA_030593155.1 Candidatus Bathyarchaeota archaeon | reverse complement strand
TTCTCCAGCTTCTCTACATCACCGTATACTACATCATCCTCTCGATACCCTTCCTCCTCAGCGGCATCGCCATAGCCCTGACCATCAGGAAGGCGGGAAGGCGCATCAACCGAGTTTATTTTTCCAACCTCGTCGGATCGGCGTTGGGCTCCATCCTCGTTCTCCCATCGTTCGGCTTTCTGACTGGGCCGGGGGTCATCGTCCTCTCATCAATAATAGCTGGGGCCTCGGCAGTCGCTTTCGCGATGAACCTCAAAGGCAGAGTTCTCCGGTTTGTCTCTGCGTGGACAATCGCTCTACTGCTGTTCCTGCCCCTGGCTGGGACGTACCTCCCCATCAGGATGTCTCCCTACAAGAGCCTGATGGTAGCCCTAAGATACCCCGACGCCAGGCTCCTGGGGACCGAGTGGAACGCCTTCTCTAGGGTCGACGTCGTGGACAGCGGCTTCGTGAGGCATGCTCCGGGCCTCAGCCTCAGCTACGAGGACCCCATACCCGAGCAGATCGGAGTCATCGTCGACGGGGACGTCATCAACGCCATCACGAGATACGACGGTAACCCTTCCTCCCTCGCCTTCACGGAGGCCCTTCCCACAGCCCTTCCCTATCGTCTCCATGACGATCCCGAAGTCCTCATCTTGGGGGCGGGGGGAGGGCTGGAGGTCCTGACAGCCCTCCACCATGGCTCCCTGAGCATCACGGCCGTCGAGGCGAACCCCATCGTCGTCAGGCTCGTCCGAGAGGATTACGGGGCCTTTTCTGGGCACATCTACCAGGATGAGAGGGTCAGGGCCATCGTCTCGGAGGGCAGGAGCTTCGTACGAGGCTCCCAGAGAGTCTACGACACCATCGTGCTCCCCATGGCTCACGGGGCCTCGGTCGCCTCCAGCGGCGTCTACGCCCTCTCCGAGGACTACCTCTATACCGTCGATGCCTTCCGAGAGCTCCTGGGACGCCTCTCGGAGGATGGCTTCCTCTGCGTCTCGACCTGGCTCCTTCCGCCGCCCCGGGAGGACGTGCGAATGGTGTCCCTTGCGGCGGCTGCTCTCGAGGATTTAGATGTCATCAACCCATCGGAGCACATCGCCGTCATACGTTCATGGGGGACGATCACTCTTTTGGTAGGCAGGAGCCCGTTGGGAGGGGAGGAGATATCTGCCATCAGGGGCTTCTGCGGGGAGATGGGCTTCGACATCGTCTACGTCCCCGGTGTCGAGGCCTCTGAGGTGAACGTATACAACAGGTTCCCCGAGCCCATCTACTACAGACTCGTGCAAGGAATGCTCCACGCCAAGGACAGGGAAGCATTCTACAGGCGCTACCTCTACGACATAAGCCCCACTACCGACGAGAGGCCCTTCTTCTTTCACTTCTTCAGGTGGGACCGGCTCCTTGAGACTTACGAGAGCCTAGACAGGAAGTGGCAGCCACTGATAGAGGGGGGCTACCTCGTCCCTCTGGCATTGGTTCAGGCTTTGGTCCTCTCCGTCGTGCTCATCATGTTGCCCATACGTGCACGGGGTGGGAGGTGGGTCGAGGGTCGATGGCGCTCCCTCTCATACTTCTTCTGCCTCGGCTTAGGATACATGTTCATCGAGATGGCCACGGTGCAGAGGTTCATCCTCCTCCTCGGCCACCCCTCTTACTCCATCTCTGTCGTCATATTCAGCCTCCTCCTAGCATCGGGCATTGGCAGTTTCATCTCGGGGAGGATCGAGCCCGGAGGACCGCGCCACAAGATCATCCTCCTCTCCATAGGCCTCCTCACGCCCCTCTATGGCCTGGCCTCCCCCCTCCTCAGCCAGCTTCTCGGCCTGCCGGTAGCCATCAGGCTCCTCGCGGCGTTCCTTGTCGTGGCACCCCTGGGTCTCCTCATGGGCATGCCCTTTCCCCTCGGCGTGGGGATGCTGAAGGGTACCAGGGAAGAGCTCATACCCTGGGCGTGGGCGACGAACGGATGCGCCTCCGTGCTGGGCTCGATACTTCCGACCATCGTGGCCCTGTCCTACGGTTTCTCCACGGTGTTTCTCGCAGCGGGAGTGGCCTACTTGGCAGGCCTCCTGATAATACTCCAATATGACTCGAATGAAATGAATGCTCTCAACGCTTGAATCAGAACCTGACTCGCTCAAGAAGGTGAGGAAGGTGTTTGGAGATGCCTTGCCTATCTCTTTGACGGGCGGTACTCCTTGAACCAGCCGAAGCCGAACTCCTCCATGAGCTTGAGGTAGTCGAGGTTCCCCCGGGGCATCAGGTTAGCCCTGTAGTGGAGGCCGAAGTACCGCTGCACCGCGCTGAACTCCCCGTTCTCCTCGACCCGCCTGACGCACATCTCGGCGAACTCCTCGTCGTGGACCTCCCTGCAGACCTCCGATATGGTCTTGAGGCGGTCCTCTGTGATCTTCACGCTCCGGCTGTCCCTACCGGTGTACTTCTCATTGAAGGCGTCCAGTAGTTCTCGGTTTTCCAGCTCCCGGTACTCCTCGTCGTGGACGACCACGTCCACCCCCAGCTTCTTCCGGGGCAGCACCTCAGCCTTGGGATATCCGAGGCAGAGGAGGACGACGGGGAACACGCCGTCCGGCAGCATGAACTTCTCCTTGAGCTCGGGGAATATCTCGAGGACGGTGCCTATGTAGCAGGACCCCAGCCCCATCGCGTCCGCCGCGGTGCAGATGTTCTGGGCGCACATGATTGTATCCTGGAAACCGATCCAGAAGTGGCGGAAGGAGCTGGTCGCCGTGAAGGGGGCCACCTC
>JAUVHT010000163.1 GCA_030593155.1 Candidatus Bathyarchaeota archaeon | reverse complement strand
AGTCTTTTCCGATATTAAAATCGATTATGCGTCACTGCGATCGAATCTTATAGACGGATCTCCTCGCGTACCCCGTCACAACCTTGTGATATCCGGAGAGCATCATGTCGACCTCCCGATCCCCTGTATCCACGATGAGTGTCCGACCCTTCAACGCAGCAAGTTTCTCCGGGGTCGCCACGATGATCACGTTATCCCTGCCCACCTTCCTGATCACCCGGGGGCTTATCTGCTGGTTTCCCCTGCCGAAGACGAATCCCTGGCCTCCGATAACGGTCACTATGATCTTCGCCCTCCTCCCCTCGATCAGTCTAAGGAGCTTCTCCTCGTTCACGTCGGAGGCCACCAGCTTCCCCCCCTGGATGACATCGACGCCTAGAAGGGTCTTCTCCAGCCCGAGCGCCTCGGCGATGGGCCGCGTGGTGGTGCCGGGGCCGATGATGTAGACGTGTTCGTCGTCCATCCCCTCGACGACCTCGCTGGCGATGGCATCGATGGTGATCTCCTCGGAGCCCAGGCTGGCTTCCTTGGAACTCTGGATGACCGTCTCCCGGTAGGGGACCCTCAAGTAGCCGTAGAGCCTGGCGGAGAGCCTGTTCTCCCGGTAGGCTTCCTCGTCGATGTCCATGACCTCCAGCTCCCGCAGGTCTATGGGCTCCCCTCCCAGGTACTTGGCCGCGAGGTCCCCGGCTCTGGCGGGGTTGATGGCGAAGACCCCTGACTGGATCTTGACCCCGGTCGGGATGCCCAGGGCCGGGACTCGGCCGTCTATGGCCTCGTAGATGTCCCGGGCTGTGCCGTCGCCCCCCGCGAAGAGGATGAGGTCGACGCCAAGTTCCTCCATCTCTTTGGCGGCTTTAATCGTGTCTGTGGGGGTGGTGCTGCCCCTCGTCGCGGAGCCTATGATCGTGGGGTCGAACCCGCACTCTCTCGCCTCGTCCTCTCCCATCTCGTGGGGGTACGTGATCACCTCGATGCTCTCCCTGAGTGGGATCAGCTTCCTGAGGGCCTCTACGGCCCTGGCCGGGGAGGTCGAGACGGCGCCGAGCTCCCTCGCCCTCTCCAGGGTTTCACGTCCGTCGGTGCCTTTCAGCCCGACCCTGCCTCCCATGCCGGCGATGGGGTTCACGATCAGCCCCAACTTCTTTGTGTTCAATGCTACTCCCCGGGGATCCTGGCTTTTAATGTTCATCTGCGCTTGTGACTGAAAAAGGGATTGAATGGGAGTTCAGGGCTCCTCGTGGCCGCAGAAGCGCAGGGCCGTCAGCGCGAGGGTCCGGGCGACGGCGATCAGCTCGTCGATTTCAACATGCTCGTCGGGGCCGTGGGCGTTCCTCACGTCTCCGGGCCCGAAGAGGACTGTGGGGGTGTCCCCGGTGTTCACGAGGTGGCGCATGTCGGAGGCGTATGTCATCCCCTCCAGCCGGGCTGTCTCACCCGTGGCATCACTGTAGGCCTTCTTCACCGTATCCACGATGGGGTGGTCAGTGGGGATGGTGGCGGGGTCGAACTGGTACCCGCTCCACTCCACCTTTGGGGGGTTAAACTTCATCCATGGATCGGCCTCGGCGACCCGGGCTATCGCCTCCTCCACACTCCTCCGGGCGTCCTCCACCCTCTCCCCCACCACGACCCCGACTCGCCCCTGGAAGACGAGGCTCTCAGGCACCGAGCCGGGCCAGCTCCCCCCCTGCACCGTGCCGATGTTGACGGGGTAGGGTATCTTATACCTGGCGTAAAGGGGGTCGTCGATCCGCTCGTTTCTCTCCGTCTCCAGCGCCCTGAGGCCGTTGAAGAGGGGGATGAACTTCTCGATGGCGCTGACTCCCTCCTCCCTTACGCAGGCGTGGGCGGATTTCCCGGGGACCCGCACGCTGAAGGCCAAGGCTCCCGAGTGGGCGGGTCCCACCTTCAGCTCTGTGGGCTCCATTATCACCGCGGCGTCGGCCGTGTACCCCCTGAGCACCGTCGCGAGGGCCCCGACCCCGCCGTCCTCCTCGCCTATGACGCTCTGGATCATCAGCCTGCCCTTCAGCTTGACACCCGAATCCCTGATGGCCTTGGCCGCGAAGATGGCGCAGCACAGGCCCCCCTTCATGTCGGCGACGCCCCGGCCGTAGACCCTTCCCTCGGATAGGGTCCCCTTCAGCGGGGGGTGACTCCAGTTGCCCTCGTCGCCGGGGGCGACCGTGTCTATGTGGCCGTTCAGGATGAGGCTGCGCCCGCCGTCGTCCTCGCCCAGGACGCCCACGACTCCCAGCCCTTCCTCCCTTTCGATGGGCATGCTGAAGGATGGGTGCCCCCTGATACCTTCGATGTCTATCTCCCAGGAGTCCACGTCCAGGCCGATGCTCCGGAGCTTGTCGGCCACGTTCCTCTGGGCGGCGGTCTCCCTTCCAGCGAAGCTGGGGATGGAGACAAGCTCGCATAGGTATTCGATCATACCGTCGACATCTATAGAGTCTAGGACTCGGCTTTCGATTCTCTCCACATTTTCACCGTCCGCTGTTGGGGCACTACCTGATCCTTCAGGCGGGCAACCGTAAAGAGACTTTAGGTAGAACGGCCTCAGCGTCGTGTTGAGGCTCTTGAAGGCTGTCGTGAAGACAATGTCCAAGCTGGGAGTTTAGGTCTCTGAGCTCTGGGACGGCGGTCTCTTCAGGAGAGACGCTTTTTCTCAGGCTGGCTTCAGACCTTCTTCTCCGCCAGCGCCCTCAGCAGGCCCTCCGCCTCCTCCAGGGTGTTGTACTGGACGAAGCTGGCGCGGATGAGCTTGGGCCTCTCGTAGACCTCGTGGACCCTGGAGTAGAAGTCCTCGGCCCTGAGGGCGATGGCGTGGTCGATCCAGAGGCGCCTCACGACCTCGTCCTGGGG
>JAUVHT010000155.1 GCA_030593155.1 Candidatus Bathyarchaeota archaeon | reverse complement strand
CCCTCTGCTACCCCCATACACACAGATCTCCAGGAGTCTGGGACGGGGATCAGCACAAAGTCCTCCCTGGGCCCTTCCAGCAGGTGGTATAGTGTTTTGAGGGAGTGCGTCTCCACAAGGGCGTGGCCAAGCCTTTTCCGCACGGAGTGCACCGTCTTGCCTTCGATGATGGAATCTGGCCGACCAAAATAGACCCACTCGAATGCGCAGTGGGCGCGTTTAGGCTCCATCACCTTTGTTTCTGTCAGTCCATTGTCATTCGCTCGTACTATCGACCCTGGGAGGATGTCCTTCTTCTCTTCTATCTTCTGGCCCATGCTTTCCATGACATCAATGGGGGCCGACTCTGAGGCGACGAAAACCTCGCTCGCATATGAACCGATGTAGAGAGGTCTTATTCCATATCGATCTCGTGCGGCTACAAGCTCGCTTCTCTCTTTTGATTTGTCGAAAAAGGCCATCACCATGGAGAAGTAAGAGTTATCGAATTCCTTCATTGTGCCGGCTAGAGCCTTCACTATTGAGTCTGTCTGGACCAATTTTTGGAATATCGAGTAGCCGATAACCTCCTCGTTGAACACGGATTCTTTGTCTGGTATGTACCCGTCCATTGAAAGCGATAGCTTGTAACGCTCCGATTCGATCTCCAAGGGGGGTATGTCGAGGTGATTCGTGCTTTCGCCTGAGGCACACCCGATATATACGTAGTCGTCCGGGTGGGTGAACGATTTGAACCGCTCGTCGAAGATGTTTGAGACGAGGCCTCTTCCTTTCCAGGTCCTCAGGGAGCGGTCTCCAGCCGCAGAGATGCCGGCGCTCTCCTGCCCCCGGTGCTGGACGCCGTAGAGTGTGTATAGAGCCTTCCTAGCCGCATCTTCCCTTGAAAAAATTCCGATTATGCCCTGCATATTACGCTATGGACGTTTTCGATATAAAAATTAATTGCAAAGTAAATGCCTGATAGGGTTGTTTTCATTAATGATATTGCCTTTTTTATGCAAATATGTCCGATATCGTCGAGTACTATCGAAGAAGGGTAGGGGAGTACGAGGAGATCTATGGCTGGAAAGATGACAACCGTCAAGAGGAGCAGGGACTCCTCAAGAAGACTATAAAGGACTACCCCGCAGTAAGGAGGGTCTTGGAGGTCGCTTGCGGGATCAGTTATTCGACGAAGATCCTTTCCGAGACGGTCGAGCGCATAGTCGCCAAGGATATCGGGGAGGATGTGATAAAGCTCACCAAGTTGAAGAAGTATAGCTGCCCCATCGAGTTCGAGAGAGAAAGAGAGAACGCCAACGACCTCACTTTCGATGACGACTCGTTCGACGGCGGGCTGGCATTCTCAAGGGTCTACCACATTCCCAGGGAAAGGATTCATCCCTTCTTGATGGAGTTTCATCATGTGGTCCAAGATGAAGCCAGGGTGCTCATAGCCGAAACGGCTATGTCGAAGGCATAGGCGGCGAAATCGTCGAGAGGAAGGAGGACCAACGCACGTACAAGATCAGGACGCTGAAGGACGGTAACAGGTTCACCATCGTAAAGAACTACTTATCGACGGATGATCTGGTTGATATCTTCAGCTGCTGTGCGCGGGGGCGTTTTATTAAACTTCATGCGTGCGGCTACCTCTTTTTCGAGAATAACAGGGGTTTCTCGGTGGAAAATTCTGCTCAATCTTCATTAACCCCATATCACTTGTTTCAACCTCATCCTTAATTTATTGAAATGTAAATCTACGCCGTAGAAATTGAAATAAAAATGTTAATTGGAGCAGGTAGCAGTTTGTCATTTTGTTTTTTCTTCATAGCCCTGATTTGTCATTTCAATAATTCACTTTGAGAGCGTTGAGGCGACCTGCGAAGTGGCTCCTAATTATGCTAAAATATGAAAAATCTACCTAATAATATCCTCCGTAAACACAAATGAAAGGGACAGACCTTTATGGTCTCCAAAAAGGGCTATATCAAAGTTCAGCCCCATGAACCTTTGGTTGTATGGGAAACAGCCGAGGAGACTCCCTGAAGTATCCCCTTGCATGTTTCCCACTCTAATCTGAAAGGAGATAAAGAGAGATGAAGAGAAAGATATCTATCCTCGTGATCGCTGTATTCATACTGTACATGATACCTGTGCCAGTGTACGCGGCACTGAATATCACTGATGTTACCGACGAAGGTATGAATCCCATTAGCTCTGGTGTCTATGGGGATTTGGTCTACGTCTTCGGAGACGGAGTCGTCTCTGGCCTCGATGTGAACCTGTACTGGGATATTGTCATGGCATGGGACGGCGAGAAGGGGCTACTCAACTCCAGCGAGACGCAGCCAAGCGCGGCCTTCGAGATCTGGTTCGAGGTGCCTGAGGCCGTGAATGGCTCCCACTATCTCTGGATCAGGGATTCAGACACCCCCGCCCACACCTTTGGGCCTGTGTTGTTCTCTGTGAACACCAGCATGACCGTCTCCCCGAGGAGCGGAATAAAAAACGACCTAGTAACCATCAAGGGTTATGGATTTGGCGACGAGGTGAACGTGGACACCATCGAGTTTGGTGGTAGCTCCCTTGCGACGAATCCGAGCGTCCCAGTGACCGATGGAGTGGGTTCATGGGAGGCGACCTTCAACGTCCCGGACAAAACGGATGGCGACTATGACATCACAGCGGAGGATCAAGCTGGGAACACGGCTTCGGTCGTCTTCAAGGTGGGCCCGGCGATGACCCTCGATCACGTGGAGGGTTCCGTGGGAACAGTGGTGGGGGTCACCGGAAGGGGGTTCACATCGTCCGGTGTAGTATCTTCAATCACCCTAGATGGTTTCACCTGTGAGGTCCTGGACGCAGGAGACCTGAATATCAACAGTAACGGGGCCTTCACCTTAGAACTGGTTATTCCCAGCGTAAGCACCGCGGATAAAGAATATGTCTTAGAGGTTACGGATGACGGGACCAAGAGCGCGA
>JAUVHT010000080.1 GCA_030593155.1 Candidatus Bathyarchaeota archaeon | reverse complement strand
GAGGTCTTCGACCGCCTCACCGTGGAGGGCGTCTACAAGCTCCTCCGGCAGGGCGTCATAAAGGACATCGAGGGCGTCATAAAGGCGGGGAAGGAGGCCAGGGTCTACTGGGGCATAGGCCCCGAGGATGAGGAACTAGCCATCAAGATCTACTACACCTCCACGGCGGATTTCCGGCGGGGGATGATGAAGTACATCGAGGGAGACCGCAGGTTCAAACGGATGAGGCGGTCCACAAGGGGCATCATCTACACTTGGACCCAGAAAGAGTTCAGCAACCTAAAGCTCGCGGAGGAGGCAGGGGTCAACAGCCCAAGGCCCATCGCGTTCAACAGGAACGTGTTGGTGATGACCTTCATAGGCAGAGACGGGGTCCCCGCGCCCCTCCTCAGAGAGGTCGACCCCGAGGACCCGGAAGACTTCTACCTCAAGCTGCTACGGGGGGCCAGGCTGCTCTACACGAAGGCCAACCTTGTCCACGGGGACCTCAGCGAGTACAACGTCATGGTCTGGGAGGAGGAACCCGTCATCTTCGACATCTCCCAGGCACTCCTCAAAGAGCATCCCCTGGCGGAACCCCTCCTCCAGAGGGACATATCCAACATAAACGCTTATTTCAGCCGGCACGGAGTGGAAGTCATCGAGGCCGAGAGAGTGGAGTCGTGGGTGAAAGGTGAGTCAGAAGACCTATCTTAGGATCCCCAGGGAGCGGATCGGGGTCCTCATCGGGCCTAAGGGCAAGGCCAAGAAGAGGATAGAGGACCACTTCGGAGTGACCCTGGAGATCGACAGCGAATCTGGCTCCGTGGAGATCGTCCTAAACCGGGGAAACCGGGATATCACCGCCATATTCACCGTCCGCAACATCGTGAAGGCCATAGGCAGGGGCTTCAGCCCGAAGCGGGCGGAGATACTTGCCACGGAGGACTACGACCTCCATATAATAGACCTCACAGAGTACGTCGGTACCTCCAAGAATGCCGTTGCAAGGGTTAAGGGCCGGATCATCGGGAAAGCCGGGCGTTCCCGGGCCCTCATAGAGGAGCTGACCGAGACCAGTATCAGCGTCTACGGGGACACCGTCGCCTACATCGGCAGCCCGGAGTGCCTCCAGGCGGCCAGGGAGGCCATCATGATGCTGGTGGAGGGGTCGTTCCACAAGACCGTTTGGAACTTCCTCTACGCCTGGCGAAGGAAAATGAAAAAAGACAGGGGAGAACTCTGGTATGAGAGTCCCGAGCCGAAGGCGGAGTTGAGGAAAAGATAACGGAGACAGTCTACCAATCGATAAGCCCGTCGGACTTCTTCTACAGAAACAGGGAGATCGCAGGGTTCAGCAACCCGAGCAGGGCGATCTACGCGGCCGTGAGGGAGATCCTGGAGAACTCCTTGGACGCATGCGAGGTGCATAGGGTCCCACCTGACATCTACATCCGCCTCACCGAGGTCGAGGCCGCCTCCGAGAACGGCGCCAGCATCTATACCATGAGGGTTGAAGACAATGGCTCGGGCCTTCCCTCGGAGCAGATCCCCCACAGCTTCTGCCAAGTCTTCTACGGCTCAAAGTACACCCTCAAACAGGCGAGGGGCACATTCGGCCTCGGCGGGACCATCACCATCCTTTACGGGCAGATCACCACCCACAAGCCCGTAACCATCACCTCGAGCACCGGGGGAGACATCCACGAGTACGAGATGATGATCGACATCGAGCACAACCGCCCCATCATCCTCAGGCACAACGTGCTGGATAACAAGAAGGGGTGGAGGGGCACCATCGTCGAGCTCCAGTTGGAGGGGGACTACAGCAGGATCAAGAGCCGCCTCCTCGACTACCTGAAGCAGACGGCCATGGTCAACCCCTACGCGGACATCACATTCGTGGATCCCGGTGGTCGCCTGTTCCGCTTCGAGAGGGGAACCGAGATGATGCCCCCCCTGCCCCAACCCGTGGACCCCCACCCCCACGGCATCGACGTGGAGAACTTCCGAAGGCTGGTGACCATCACCAACTCTAAGAACATGAAGAACTTCATGATGGACCACTTCCAGGGTGTGGGCGTTAAGACGGCGGCAAATTTCCTTGAGGCGGCTGGAATCAACCCCAGGGCCAAGCCGAGGACCCTCAAACCCGAGGACATAGTCAAGCTTGTCAGGACCGCCAAGGAGTACCCTAACTTCAAGCGGCCGGATCCGACCTGCCTCTCCCCTATAGGGGAAGAGCTCCTGGAGAATGGCATCCGGAAGGAGCTCGGCCTCACCGAAGACGACTTCCTCAAGGTTGTCACCCGGAAGCCCTCCACATACCTGGGGTTCCCCTTCATCGTGGAGGTAGCCATCGCCACAGGCAGTTCCATCAGGAGGCAGTTCAAGGGGGGGACCACCATAATCCGTTTCGCCAACAGGATCCCCCTACTCTTCGATGAGTCCAGCGGCGTCATCTGGAAGGTTGTGAACAGGAACATCCACTGGGACACCTACAAGGTCACCTCGGACACGCCGATGATCGTGGTGGTCCACGTCTGCTCCACCAAGATCCCCTACAAGACCGTGGGCAAGGAGTATATGGCCGACCAACCCGAGGTCGAGAGGGAGATAACCAATGCCATCAGGACCGCCGCCCGCAGCCTGAGGCTCTACATCTCAAGGGGCGTGAGGCTCGCCAGGGAGAGACATAGGCTGGACATATTCGCCAAGTTCCTCCCCAAGATAGCCGAGTTCGCCGCCAAGCTCTCCGACAGGGAGGAGTTGCCCGACATAGCCCCTCTCCTCGCAGCGGTCAGCCAGACTATACCTGAAGTGGAGAAGAAGTTAAAGGAGGTGCCAGACATTGGCGGACAAAGTTCTTAAGGAAGCCGAGAGGCAGAGGGAAGCCAACGAGGCCAGCCTCTCCCAGCTGGGCAGCCTGATCTACGAGCAGATCCAGAATCGGGAGTTCCCCTGGATTATGATGCAGAGCAGGTCCGCCGACAACATCCTGTTCGACCAAGACCTGCGCCAGTTCATCCTGGGGGACAGGACGACCCGCCGCCACAGCCGGAACGTCAGGAACATCCGCCCCTTCACCCAGTTCCTCTGGACCGCCTGGTTCGCCCGGGAGCTCATCCGCCTCAGGAAGACCAGCACCCTCCGGGAGGTCTACTACTCGGCCAGGGGCCAGAGGGACATCGAGTTCAAGGGCCAGGATGAGTCGGACTACACCATCACCGACCTGGAAGTGGCGCTGAACAGGCCGAGGGAGGCCTTCAACATCTACCCCAAGGACCGGGGGGCCATCTTCGGCGACCTCACCATCGAGTACACATTCCCCCCGGCCTACGAGGGACAGACGAAGAACCTGACGGACAACCCTGACGGCGCCCCCATAGGCCGCAGCCTCGCCAGCTCCAAGTTCCTGGAGACCCCCGCGGACAAGGTTATCGTCATCGAGAAGGACGCCATGTTCTCCCGGTTCGTCGAGGAGAATGTCCACGAGAAGTTCAACGCCCTCCTAGTCCAGACGGAGGGGATCCCCAGCCGGTCCGCCCGGATGGTGATCCGGAGGCTCAACCAAGACCTGGGCCTACCGGTCTACATCTTCACGGACGGCGACCCATGGGGCCTCCACATTGCCATGGTCATCATCTCGGGCTCCGCGGTGGCAGCCCACCTCAGGGGCCTCACAACCCCCGACGCCAAGTGGATCGGGGTCTGGGGTTCTGACGTCCAGAAGTACAAGCTGCCCACCGAGAACCTGACCGAGCAGGATCTGAAGAGGCTGAAGGAGATCAAGGCCGACCCTAGGTACGATGACGAACTCTGGCAGCGGGAGATCGACATCTTCCTCAAGATGGGGAAAAAGGCGGAGCTGGAGGCCTTCAGCGCCCACGGCCTCACCTACATCGTGGATGAGTACCTCCCCGCCAAGCTGGAGAGCCTCTGATCCAACTCAATTTTATATGAGCCCACAGAAGAATAGAGATGAACGCGTATGTCAGAGGGAGGGAACCTCACGCTCTCGAAGCTCGCCACCAACCTCTCAGGAGTCATCCTCCTAGCCCTGGGGATTGTGATCGCATACTTCTCAGCCCAAGCGGATGTGGGCCACGCCAGCCCACGCATATTCACTCCCATCGGGCTGATCGTCGCAGTCCTCGGCGGAATCCTGATACTCGCCTGGGAGGGATAGCCACGGACGAGCCCAAGCTGAAGGGAGTCATCCTCGCCGGAGGCCAGGGGATCAGATTCCGACCCCTCACCTATTACTTCCAGAAGTGTATGATCCCAGTGGGAGAGGAGCAGAGGCCAGTCCTCGAGTACATCATCCAGCTGTTTGCCCACCACGAGCTAAGGGACCTGGTGCTCCTCGTGGGCTACAAGTTCCAGCAGGTGAAGAACTACTTCAACGACGGCAGCCGGTTCGGCGTCAATCTCCGCTACGTCCTCGACCACCCCCAGTTCAAGGGCAGCGCCAACGCCATCGTGAACG
>JAUVHT010000184.1 GCA_030593155.1 Candidatus Bathyarchaeota archaeon | reverse complement strand
AAGTCGGTGGTGGTGAGGCCCGAGGCCGGGGGAGGAATAACGGTCTGGAGCACCACCCAGACGATCCACAACACCCGCCTCCTCCTCCACGAGGTGTTCGGCATCCCCATGGGCAAGATCAGGGTGGTCAAGGTGGCCTTAGGGGGGAGCTTCGGCTCCAGCATCCACGTTAACCCCGTCGTCATGGCGGCCACGGCCCTGGCGCTGAAGACCCTCCGCCCCGTGAAGATGACCTACACCCGGGAGGAGGACCTCCACGACCACTGCAGCTACCAGATGATATTCAAGCTCAAGCTCGGTGCCACCAAGGAGGGAAAGCTAACAGCCGGAAGGCTGGAGGCCTTCCTGGACATCGGAGCCCACCAGATCCAGGCCTACCCCCTCCTGGGCTGCGTTGTGGGCTGGTGGGTCAGCCTCTACAAGCTCCCCCACAAGAGCTACATGGGCAAGGCGGTCTACACCAACAAGGTGCCAAGCTGCGCCTTCAGGGGCTACGGCAACCCCCAGATCACCTGGGCTGTGGAAACCCTCATGGACGAGCTGGCGGAGAAGGTGGGCGTCGACCCCCTCGACTTCAGGCTCGAGAACTACATCGGGGAGGGGGACCTCTTCTGGGGGCAGGGGCCCACCGTCAAGTCCATCATCCAGAGCTGCGGCGTCGAGGAGATACTGAGCCGAGGAGCTGAGATGGTCGACTGGTACAACAGGCCGAAGGCTGGAGCCCAGACGGGCCGGTACAGGCGGGGCCTCGGCATGGGGAGGGGCTACCACACCAGCAGCGCTGGCGCCCCCGTTCCCAGCAGCATCGTCGACTTCGGCGGAGCCATGCTCAAGCTCAACGAGGACGGCACCTTCGACTACGTCTCCGCCCTGATGGACCACGGCGGCGGCACGTTAGGAGCCCACGCCAAGATCATCGCGGAGGAACTCTACGTCCCACTGGACAGCGTGAACATCATCAGCGCGGACACGGGCACCACAGTCTACGACGTCTGCACACACGCCTCCAGAGGGGTGTACAGCGGCGGAGGGGCAGCCCTCAAGGTCGCTAGGCAGGTGAAAGAGAAGCTCAGGGACTTCGCGGGGAAGATCCTCGACGCATACCCCCACGCCCTCAAGTTCAGATGCGACGATGAGATCGGGCAGGGCGTCATCTACGCGGAGGGGATAGAGGGCAGAGAAGTCACCTTCGAGGAGATCGCCTCCACCGCCCGTCACAAGAACTGGGGAACCATCGCCTCGGTCGACAGCTACAGACAGCCCAGCTGCCCTCCCCACTTCACAGGCTACTTCGTGGAGGTCGAGGTGGACACCTGGACGGGAAAGGTGAAGCTCCTCAGGGTGGTGGCGGGGGCCGACATTGGAACCGTCATCAACCCTCAGCTGGCCGCGGGGCAGGTGCACGGCGGCCTGGCCCAGGGATGGAGCATGACGGTCCTCGAGGACACCCCATACGACCCGGAGGACGGCGACCTCGTCAACGGCGGATCCATAGCCAATTACAAGGTGCCCACATCCCAGGACATGCTGGCCCTAGACGACCTGACGGTCTTCTTCGCGGACACCTACGAGCCCACGGGACCCTACGGTGCCAAGGGCATCGGGGAAGGAGCGCTGAACCCTGTGGCCGGGGCGGTGGCCAACGCCATCCAGAACGCCCTGGGAGTACGCTTCTTCCAGCTGCCGATAACGCCCATCAGGGTACTTGAGGCGCTGAGGGAGGAGGGGGTCTAGAGATGCACATCAACAGGGTAAACACACACATCATGCCCATAAGGTTCGAGTACCACGCACCGGCGAGCCTCGACGAGGCCGTGGAGCTCCTTGAAAGATACGGGAAGGAGGCAAAGATACTGGCCGGGGGAACGGACCTCATCCCCCAGATCAAGCAAAGGCAGACCGAGCCGAGGCACATCGTCAATATAAAGGGAATACCGGAGCTGGCCCGCATAAAGGAGACGGACGGGGGAATCGGTATCGGCTCTTTGGCGAGGCTTAGGGCCATAGAACTGTCACCCTTGATGAATGAGAAGCTTCCTCTGCTGGTCGAAGCGGCCAAGACGGTGGGATCCGTCCAGATCAGGAACATGGCAACCATCGGCGGGAACATTTGCAATGCCAGCCCGAGCGCCGACATGGCGACGCCCCTCATGGCCTTGGATGCAGAGGTCCACGTGTACGGCAAGGGCGGAGCCAGGACTTATCCTATCGGGGAGTTCTTCCTCGGAAGGGGGGAGGCCAGACTGGACCTTGGTGAGATGCTCACCGGGATGACGGTGCCCCTTCCCCCTGAGGGTGCCGGCTCCGCGTTCGAGAAGGTTGGGTGGACGACCTTCGACATCGCCACAGTCAACGTCGCCGCCGTCGTGACCCTGAAGGGGGGCAGGATCGACTTCTGCAGAGTCGCCCTCGGGGCTTGCTCACCCGCTCCGATAAGAGTGTTCCAAGTGGAGGAGGCCCTGAAGGGGAGAAAGCCCACAGACGAGGCGCTGAGTGAGGCGGCTGCGTACGTCTCGGCTTGTGTGGAGCCCAGGG
>JAUVHT010000035.1 GCA_030593155.1 Candidatus Bathyarchaeota archaeon | reverse complement strand
ACTCTCTCCAGTCTCCTCTTAAGCTGGTCGGAGCTAAGGCGAGGGGTGAGAGAGAAGAGGAAAAAAGGGTTAGTCGGCGGGCTCCGGGTCTCTGATGAGGCTTCCGGCGCAGCAGTGGATGGAGCCGCTGTTCCTCGGTCGGACCAGGCTGGAGCACTCTACCTCCACTACCTCGACGCCGATGCTCTCCAGCCACTTGGTGTTCTTCGGGCTCCCGGTGGGCACCAGGACCTTCATGGGCTCAAGGACGACGCCGGTGTCCGGGCCCTTCTTGAAGCCCCGGGTGTCGATGTTCATGAGCTCGTCTGGGGGCACGATGAAGTTCCAGTCCATCTCGGCCCTCATCCAGGCCGCCAGGTAGGGGTCTAGATACTTTGGGTCGCCGACGGAGGTGTGCCTGTCGATCATCGAGTAGTGGATGGTTCCCTGCCGGGTACCGTAGCCCGGGCTGATCCGGATGTCCACATCTGGGTCCTGCTGCTTGACGATCCGGGCGTACTGCATGTGGCCTGATTCGTTTGCCCTCATTACACCGGGGTCGCTGGTGTTCGCCCTCGGGTAGTGGACCTCGATGATGAGGTGCTTCTCGTCGAGCCAGCCCACCGGTCCCCCCTCCACCATGCCGTTTCCGGTGATCATGCCCACGACGGGGCAGCCGACTTCCGCTAGGGTCTGGAACGTGGGGACTTCCTCTCCCTTGCGGATGTAGTCGTACATGCGGAGGATGATGTGGCCGTAGGCGGCGGCGTGGGCGACGTCGTCGGTGTAGATGGCCTTCACCTGGTAGGGGGGGTCAAAGGGGTCGGGCTTCCGGATCACAACCTCGACGCCTTCGTCCCTGTAGGCTTTGGCCATGTTCTCGTGGTGCTCTATGAGCTCGTCGAGGTCGGGCTTGAAGGACATCCTCCAGGCCGCCAGGGAGTCGCCGTGGGGCGGCCACGGTGTCGGCTTCCCCACCGTGAGGAACTCTTTCCCGGGGCGGTGGAGGAGCACCATCCTGAGCTTGCCGATGGTGGTGTTCGCTCGCCACCTCCTGCCCCAGTACTTGGGCATTTCCTCCTCGAACTCGGAGAGGATCTGCGGGTGGTACGTCTTGTACATGTCGTGTAGTTCTTCCGCTGGGTCCTTCTCCTTTCGTACAGCTCCCCTCATCACAATAACCACCCTACACTGCATGTTCAACGTATAAAAAACGTAGTCGACTCATTTCCCGATCCCACATTGGATCGGAAGAGCCGTCGGATAACGGGCGTAGGAAACCCCCACACACAAATGGATTTCTAATCATCGAAGCAAGCACAATACGCAGGTAACGTCCTGATCGGGTGACACCGACTGCAAGGGTTAGAGATGAGAAGGTCGATGGGGTCCAATGGAGACGAGCCTCGTATAATCGAGTCTTGGGAGGGGGTGTGTGAGGAGTGAGCTCCTCCGACAGGCTGGACTTGGAAGCCCTGGCCTTCAGTCACGACGCCTCATCGGAGGGCCTCCCGCCGATAGACGAGATCGTCTCCAGCCTCAGCCAGCTGCGGGGGGACCTGGGCCACCTATTCGACCTAAAATCCGATGAGGATCAGGTCGTCTCCAGCCTCTTCCGGGTGCTGATGAAGCTCACACAACTCTTGCAATGGGCCCCTGTGGAGCCCTCGATTCTGCCTGTCGAGCTGGGGGTGGTGGAAAGTGCCCACGTCACGCCCGAGGGCACGCTGATATTTTTTCGCAATGACGGGGAGATCGGGACCCTCGATCTCTCGGAATTTGACAATAGGGATGTCTTGGTCGAAGTCGTGCGGGACCTTACGCCCAAATTAAAGGATATATTGGAGAACCCACCAAAAGTCGAAGAGCCCGTGATCGAGGAGCCAGAGCCTGAACCTGAGCCGGTTCTGGAAGAACCGGTGACTGAAGAGGAAGCGGAGGTCGAGGAGCCCATCGTGGAGGAGCCTCCCGTGATGGATGAGCCGGTCATAGAAATGGAGCCGGAGGAGCAGATCGTTGAAGAGCCACCGGAGCCTCTGATCCCCGAGCTGCCCCCCGTGGAAAAAACGGTGGAGAGGCCTCCCGTTAAGAAGAAAAAGCGCAAGCCTAAACTCAAGATGAAGAAACCTAGGGCTCGAAAGGTCGACCTGTTGTGGGCCATCCTCAGGGGCCAGAGAGGGGACTCCCTCCAGGAGATACTGGAGTACAGGGCAAAGAGGGAGGAGGAAGAGAGGGAGCTATTGGATGACCTGAAGAAACATCAAGTTCTCAAACTGGAGGGACAAGACGGATTCGTTGACAGGCTGAAGAAGGTGTTCAAGAGGTCCCGAGAAAAGAAACAGTAAGCCGTTCTTTGACCGGGATGAGGAGTCATCGTCCCTAAGGGGAGATATAAAAGGTTTGACCGCGATTTATTACCGGTGAAACCATGAAGCTTGAATGGCTGGGACACGCCAGCTGGAAGGTCAAGGCGGGAGACAAGACCATCTACATCGACCCCTATCAGGGAGACTACGACGAGGAGGCCGATCTTATCCTCGCGACCCACTCCCATATGGATCACTGCGATCCGTCCAAGGTAAACGCGGTGAAGGGAGAAGACACGGTCGTCGTGGCGCCCGCCGACTGCGCCGCGAAGATCGGGAGCCCCGTGAAGAGCCTCAAGCCCGGGGAGAAGGCGATATTCGGTGACATCGAGATCGAAGCGGTCGAGGCCTACAACATTAAGAGGTTCAGGTCTCCCGGGGTGCCCTTCCACCCGAAGGGGTTGGGCGTTGGCTACCTCGTGAGATATGGTGGGAAGACGCTATACCACGTGGGGGACTCCGAGTTCATCCCAGAGATGAAGGATGTGAAAGACGTCGACCTGCTCCTCGTCCCCAACGGGGGCACGTATACTATGGATAATGAGGAAGCGGCAGAGGCCACCGTCGCCATCCACCCGAAGAAGGCGATTCCGATGCACACAAGGGAGTCTGACCCAGAGGAGTTCAAGGAAAAAGTGGAGTCCGCTTCCGACGTCCAAGTGGTCATCCTGAAGCCCGGGGATACCTTCAAGTTATAACCCTCCCTTTTTTCTCTAAAAAATGAACTAGAATGCTGTGATTATTTTAAAAAGGGGAAGGAAAGATCAGGTTTATTTGAGCCACTGGTCGAGCGGCGGCTTCTCGTCCGGTGGGACAGGAGATTTGTAGACTCTCCCCCTCTTCCTCCTTTCGAACTCTTTTTGGGCTTTCATCACGAGTTCCGGCTTAGTGAGGAGGTCGAGGGCTGATGTGGCGATGACCTTGGATGCGAAGATGAGGGACTTGTGGCCGATGCTGGTTCCCGCTTGGGCTACGTTCTGCCATGAGTGGCCTGGGCCTCCTAGCACGTAGGTGGTCGTGCCGAACTCCATGGTGGGGGTCTGCCAGCTCACGTCCGAGACGTCCGTGGAGCCGTGGCTCACCATCCCCTCGGACCAATCCTCGGCTATGCTCCTGTCTATAAGGACATCCATCAACTCCTCCCATCCCGGACGCTTCGACTTCCACAGGGAGTCCTTCTTCTCCTCGGTGGTGATGGACTTGGCGAGTTCCTTTGCGAACCCCATTTCCTCCTCGGTGTACTCCGGGGTACCGATCTCCATCATGTTGGCTGTTACGATCTCGCTCAGAGTCCGGTTGGGCATCTTGTTGTAGATGCCCTTGACGAACTCTACTTCCAGCCTCGTCTCGGTCATCAATGCTGCTCCCTCGGCGATCTTGAGAACCCTCTCGTAGATGGGCTCCAGTTGGTCTCTCTCAGGGGCCCTGATTAGATACCAGCTCCTGGCGTACCCGGGCACCACGTTGGGCTGGCCGCCGCCCTCCTCAATAACGTAGTGGATCCTGGCGTCCTGGATGACGTGCTCCCTGAGGAAGTTGACTCCTATGTTCATCAGCTCCACGGCATCCAATGCACTCCTCCCCTGCTCCGGGGAGTCCGCTGCATGGGAGGTCTTCCCGTGGAAGTGGAACTTCACCGCATTGTTCGCGTTGCTGCTCTGCAGCCTAGCCACATTCATAGAGCTGGGATGGTGGCTAAGACAGGCTTCTACGCCGTCGAAGACTCCCTCCCTGACCATCCAGACCTTGCCGCTGAGCATCTCCTCCGCGGGGCAGCCGAAGAACTTGATGGTCCCCGGGATGCCGGCTTTCTCCATGGCTACCTTTGCCCCCATTGCACCACCGAGGCCGGAGGTGCCATGTATGTTGTGGCCGCATCCATGACCCGGCGCCCCTTCCTCAAAGGGATCCTTATAGGGAACCTTTTTCTGGGAGAGGCCAGGGAGGGCATCGTACTCCCCCATGACTCCTACGATGGGCTTTCCGCTCCCCCAGGTGGCGACGAAGGCCGTCGGTATTCCGGCAACTCCCCGATCGACGTTGAAGCCGTGGCTCTCCAGCTCGTCTGCGAGCAGCTTGGCGGACTTGAACTCGACAAACCCCAGTTCGGCGTAATCCCAGATCGCGTCGCTGATCTCGATGAGCCTGTCCTTGTTCTCCTCGATCCAATCGATGGCTACACTCTTATTCTCTGACACTTCGAGTCTCATCGACTATGTTCTAAGTACTATTTATTGCATGATGAATTTTTACTTGATTAACCGACTAGGATTCAGGATTTTTAAGATGTTTACTCAAAATTGCGCGTCTAACGACCCTGTAAGCCGGATAATAAGCCTCGCGGTAAGCTTCGGAGTGATGGTGAGGCCGACCTCCCTTCTCCTCGAGTTCCACGTCCAGCTCCTCGGTCTCCTTCTGATCGACTTGGACGGCGCCCGTTTCAGCGAGTTCCCGGAATACCGTCCAAGCCAAAAGGAAATCTTCGGGGGCACCCTCCCATTTGGCTGACTCCTTCATGGCCTCGAAGAGGCTGTCAAGTAGGAGGCCCCTCCTCAGGTAGGGTCTGAGGTTCACCCGCACCATGGAGCCATCGGCAGAGACATCCTCGATAAGGGGCTCCCACGGATGATCATTGATTTTGATCCTCCCTGCCTCCTCCTCTAGCCGCTCCCAGGCAGAATCGCTCATGATGTGCCCGACCCCGAAGACCCCTTGGTAGAGCAGCTTGTAAGCGTCCGTGGCCCTCATCAGGGGCCTCCGCGAGAAGTGCTCCTTGATGAGCGCCTCGACTCTCTCCCGGCTCGCCATCCCGGTGAAAATCGTTCGGGGACGGTTATAAGGGCGCCGAGCCTACGTGGAAGCTCTATCTTTGGTCGAAGATAGGAGTTAGCTCAACTCCTCTTCTCCAGCGTAATGGCGTTGGCGGGGCATGTGCTCACGCAGAGGCCGCATCCAAAGCATTGATCTGGGTTATAAGCCATCTTACCGTCGACCATCTTCCTTGCGCCAAAGTAGCAACGTTTCACGCAGATCCCACTATCCGTGCAGGCATCCGTGTCCGTCACCGAGATCATCTCCGATCTCAGGACGTGTCTAGCTATCCCGAACCGGAGGAGGCCCGATAGGGTGTGGCAGCAGCAAGTGCAGCAGCTGCAGATGATCTTGGGGCGATCGTCTCCCTCCATGGTGTAGGCCATGTGGACCAGACCGGCCTCGTGGGAGATCCTCAGGGCGTCGAGGGCCTCCTCCAGGGTCACCCTCCTAGGGTTGTGCCTGCCACTCTCTAGTAATGACTTGCCTGCTTCGTCCAGGTTTATACAGGTCTCCAGTGGGGCGTCGCAGTTCCCCTTGTTGATCCGGCAGTCGCATCCCTGGATGGCGATTGTATCCGCCCCGCTGAGGATCTCCGCCATGCTGCCAAGATCCAGAATCCTATGCTCCGCCTTCACCTTGACGTCGACGGGGACGGTGACCGCATGGGTGATATCGGAGTAGATGTTCTTCAACTCATCCGTGGTCCAGTCATTCACGTACCGCTTACCCTGCATGCGATCTACCATAACCATCCCTCAAAGGGATTGGAAATTTATTCTTTTCCAGTCCCCTCAGAGCGTTGGAGGATCCAGAAGGCCGCCGTCCCCATCAAGGTGATGAGGCTGCTCACGAAGAAGATGAGTTTGAGGCCGTAGATGTCGACGAGGAACCCCGAGAGGAGTGGGCCCGCTATCATACCGAGGCTCATTGCGCTCTGGAGGACGCTCATGGTGGTCCCAATGCCGATTTCCCTTCCCTCGATGACGGCTATGGCCGTCAGGGCGGGCATGCCGATGGAGCTCCCCACAGAGAAGACCAGCCTCGCCGCCAACACCTCCCACGGCCCATTCGCGAACGGGAACATGGCCAGGCCGATGGCGCCTACGAAGCCGCCGAGGAGGATGAGGAGGTTCTTGTTGTACCTGTCCGCGGCGATCCCGAAGGGGCTCTGGAGGAGGGCGGCGGAGAACTGCCCCACCGACAGGATGAGGCCCGCCATGGATATGGGAAGGCCGAGACCCCCGGTCTCCACGGAACCCGAGATGTAGAGGGATAGGAATCCCATGATGCTGCCTCGTCCCAGGGCTCCGACGGCCCTGTAGACGAAGGCGGCTCTCAGGATCTTCTTGGATAGAACCTTCCTGAAAGAAGGCTTGACCTTGGCGGCTTTCCCCCTCCGGGAGCTGTCGTCGGGGAGGAAGGCCATGGTGAGGAGGAGGCTTAGAGCTGTGAGGGCTCCCATCACGTAGAAGGGGGCGCTCATGGTGAAGTAGTCGGTGAGGTAGCCGCCGATGAGGGGGCCCAGCCCCATGCCGGCGAACAAAGCCAGGTTCATCTTTCCCATGAAGCGCCCCTCCTGACCCTCCGGGGCGATCTCGGCGGCGTAAGCGTAGGCTATGGGCATGGATGCGGCGGAGCCGAAGCCGTGGAGGAACCGGATGGAGATGAGGGAGGTGTAGTCCCAGGCGATGACATAGAGTACCGAGATGACTGCGTAGACGCCGAGGCCTGCGGCTATGATCTTCTTCTTGCTGATCCGGTCGGAGAGGTTTCCCATGGGAGCGGTGAAGATGAGCCTGGATATGGACCATGCCGAGCTGAGGAGGCCGATCTGGACGAAGGTGGCCCCCATGTCCTCCGCGTAGAGGGGGATGATGGGCCCGATGATCCCCAATCCCAGCATCGACGTGAAGACACATGCTAGGAGCGCCTGGATGGCTTCGATCAAGTCACGTCTCTCGCGTTGGCACAGAGTAAGCAAATCAAACTAAAAAGCTTCTCCCCGCCCCCGCAATAGCTAAAACCATCCACCCCACCTAATAGGCGACAACCTATGAGTGTCGAAAAGAAGCTAGAAAAGATGGGGCTGAAACTGCCGCCCGCACCGGCGCCGAAGGGTAACTACATAGGCGCCAAGTGGGCTGGCAACATCGCCTTCTCGTGCGGGCAGGGCCCCTTCGAGACCACGAAGCGCGGCCTGGTGGGGAAGGACCTGACCCTTGAGGAGGGTTACCAGGCCGCCAAGGAGGTCGGCCTCAACTGCCTCGCGCAGCTGAAGAAGCAGCTGGGCTCGCTCGACAAGATTAAACAGGTCCTCCAGGTCGTCGGGTTCATCAACAGCGCCGAGGGCTTCATGAAACAGCCTGCCGTTCTAAACGGATTCACGGATCTCCTAGTGGAGCTCTGGGGGAACCCCGGGGGCAAACCCGCCAG
>JAUVHT010000173.1 GCA_030593155.1 Candidatus Bathyarchaeota archaeon | reverse complement strand
TCTCTAATATTACTCGGTCCCCAGGGGAGATATCCAGATCTTCGACCGTTTCCTTTGAGAGGCCGAGTCTCAGGTTTGTAGGTTCCGCCCATTGAAATGTGATGAACACGTTGTCACCCGCAGGGTCCATTTCTAGAACTTTCGCTTCAATGACGGTCACGGGTTCGTGTTCCTGGGGGAGTCCGGATTCCTCCGATAGTCTGCCTATCGCCCGCTCTATCTCCGAGAATTCCTTCAAGAATCGGAAGCCCACCTCGGTGATCTCGACGCCCCCTCCCCCCGACCTGCCCCCCTTGTGGGACTCGACGAGGGGCTCCCCCAGCCTCTCCTCCGCCTTCTTTAGCAGCCCCCAGGCGAATCGGTACGACATCCCCAGAGCCTCAGCCGCTCCCTTGAGGGTTCCCGTCTCTCCTATTTTTCTTAACAGGCTGTAGACCCCGGGACCGAATACGTAGCCTTCATCGGTCTCGAGCCAGATCTTGAAAATGGGCTTCGCCTTCGAGGAGCCGGTCATTGGAGGCCTCGATCCATCCTAGGGTTTCTCTTCTGATATCATTTGCTCCCCCAGGATAATGGAAAGAAAGGGTTGATGCAGATCTAGTTTTTCGAGTCGTCTCGGTGCGTTCCGTGGGGGTGGGTGGTCACTTCAGTGGTGGGCTCTGGCTCCTCCAGGGGCTCGTATCTGAACTGAATCTCGTAGAGCTGCTTGTAGAGGCCTCCCTTCTTCATGAGCTCGACGTGGGTGCCCCTCTCGACGATCTCTCCCTGGTCTATGACCACGATGAGATCGGCGTTCCGCACCGTCGAGAGGCGGTGGGCTATCACGATGGATGTCCTGTCTTTGAGCACCTTTTCCAACGCCTCCTTGATTATAAGCTCGGTGTAGGCGTCGATGCTGGAGGTGGCCTCGTCCATTATCAGTATCCTTGGGTTGGCCAGAAGGGCCCTGGCCAGGGAGATGAGCTGTCTCTGCCCGACGCTCAGCCGGCCCCCCCTCTCCCTCACGTCCGTCTCGTAGCCCTCCGGCAGCCTCTTTATGAACTGGTGGGCTCCGACGGCCTTGGATACCTCCAATACTTCCTCGTCTGAGGCCTCGATCCTGCCGTATCTGATGTTCTCCATCACCGTGCCTGAGAAGAGGAAGGTGTCCTGCAGGACGATGGCCAACTGACTCCGTAGGGAGTCGAGATTGACGTCTCTGAGGTCGCTGTCGTCAACGGTCACCCGTCCCTGCTGCGGGTCGTAGAACCGGTAGAGGAGGTTTATCATGGTTGTCTTGCCGGCCCCGGTGGGTCCTACTAGGGCGATTGTCGTGTTGGGCTCGATGGTGAGATCGATGTCTTTGAGGACGGGGATTCCTGGCTCGTAGCTGAAAGTTAGACCCTCGTACTTTATTCTCCCCTCGATCTCCGGAAGATTGAACGCATCTGATTTCTCGTAGATCTCGATATCTGTGTCAATGATGCCGAAGACTCTCTCCGCCGCCGCCAGCGCCGACTGGACGTTGTTCCAGAACATGCTGAGGTCCTGTATAGGCATGAAGAACCGGTTCAGATAGGACATGAACCCGAAGAGGACCCCCACGCTCATTGTGCCTCGCATCACCGCGGTTCCTCCGAACCAGAGGACTAGGAAGTTTCCTGTGGCCGTGAAAAAGCTGACGGCTGGCCAGAAGGCTGACATTACCTGCCCCGCCTGGACGTTGGCCTGCATGTTGGATATGTTGATCTGCTCGAACTCGCGGCGAGTCTCGCCCTCCTTGCTGTAGGACTGTATCTCCCTCATGCCGCTCACGCTCTCCTCCATCTGCGCGGAGACGCTGGCGATGGTCTTCCGGGTCTCCCGGTAGACCTTCCTCACCCTCTTGCCCCAGAAGTACATGAAGACGACCATCAGGGGGATTATGGAGAAAGTTATCATGCTCAGCCGGGGGTTCATCCAGAGCATGATGGCGACGATCCCGACCAGGGTCAGAAGGTCGGCCATCACGCTCGCGACTCCCGAGGTCACAAGCTCGGTTATCTTGTCCACGTCGTTCGTGGCCCTGGAGACCACGCTTCCCACCTCCCTCTTGGCGTAGAAGTTGAGGGAGAGCCTCTGGAGGTGGCGGAAGATGTCCATCCTCATGTCGAGCTCCAGCTTGCTCCCCAGCCAGTTGATGAGGTACCTGTGGCTGTACTGGGCGACGAAGATGAGGGCGTAGACTACGACGAAGGCGACGCTTATGAGGGCGAGGCCGGCTGTGTCCAGCTCTATGATATACTTGTCGATGACGACGGAGAACATGTAGGGAGGCAGGAGGTTGATCAGCGTGGAAG
Organism: Candidatus Bathyarchaeota archaeon; assembly: GCA_030593155.1. Next base: position 372 of record JAUVHT010000173.1, on the reverse strand, counting down.
CCAGTATTGCCAGGACCAGCATCATGGTTTTCCGTCTCTGCCTGGAGATGTACCGAACCATCCTGGCGAAGAGAACCCTGTCTGGGATCGTCCTCTCGTAATCTTCGTCGTCGCCCATCCTACGCCAGTGGTGCATACCCATCTCTAGCTCTCCCTCCCCTCTTCCACATCCGAGAGCTGGGTCTCATACAGAGTCCTGTAGGTGCCTTTCAACTGCATCAGCTCCTCGTGCCTGCCTTCCTCTATGATGCTCCCATCCTCGAGGACTATGATGTAATCGGCGTTCTTTATCGAGGAGAGCCTCTGGGTGATGATGAACGTGGTCCTGTCCTTCAAAAGCTCGTCCAGCGCCTGCTGGATCTCGTACTCAGT
>JAUVHT010000106.1 GCA_030593155.1 Candidatus Bathyarchaeota archaeon | reverse complement strand
CCCTATCTTGACGCCTGCTCTCGACGCCTCTCCTTGAACGAGAGACCAGAGGACCAGGTCATCCTTTCTCTCCAGCCATCTGGGCCTGAGAAGGGATGTCACCAGATTTGGCCCCGTAAGCCACTCGATAGCCATGGAGGCCACCGTCAGCAGGAAGGCGGCCGCCGAGACCGTTATTGGGTCAAATCCAAGGACGAGCGAGAGGAGGAGCCACGAGGCGGCGAAGAATAATACGAAATGGGATGCGAAATGGAGGGCCATGGCGGGGCGGAGCCTAGCGTTGAGTCGCCACATGAATGTCCGGGGGAAATATACACAGAGGATACATATCTGTTGTGACTCTCCGGGTTGTATCTCGTCCATAGCAACATATTTAGGGACCTGGGTGTTTGTAGGATTTGGCCGATGATGTGTAGGCATTAGGGCGAATTGATGACCGATAAGAGTTAAGCTTAGGCCACCGTTGCTGATCGCCCAAATGAAGAATCGTGGAAGATTAGATTATGCGTGACGCACCCTCCGCTTGGGGGTTCCTTGCACAATCTAAACATGACGACTTGAGGGCTTCGTCACCCCGTTCCATGCTCTCCGAACGTTGGTCCACGGCGTGGTTCCTTTGAATGAATTTTCCACAGATGATATCGAACGAAAAAATGACGATTATTTGGAAAAACTACGTTTTTCGCTATTCTAACTAGGGAATTAGATAAGAAACCTCGTTTCTTAATGAAATACCGAAATATCTTCATTATACTCAATAATGAATCGTGTTTCTACGGGTTTTATATGCGTCAGTTCTAGTCTATTTTTCGAATAAAACATGGAAATAATCAACTCTCATCGGGGCACCCCCCGTGCCCGCAGCGCCTTCAGTTCACACGGTTGTACCAGTGTCTGCTTGTGCGTACCACGTTTTCCGTTTTTATTTACGATGAACGGCGTCTGACGAACGGGGTTCAGTGTTGTCTTGGTGGTGTGCGGAATGGAATCGGTGAACGTTGTTTGTCCTTATTATCTGGAAGAGGAGCGAGACATCAGATCGTTGATGAGGAAGATCGTTGAACGCGACAATTACACCGAGAGGATGTCCCTGACAGATGAGTTGATTGTGAGACTCGACTCCTTGCTTGAGTGCAAGGGGTTCACCGGCAGATATCCCGACTGTGTGTCCTGCAGGAACATCAACAGATGGAGGAAGAGGACCCTGGAGGTCATCCTCGTCATGGATACTCGGATGGTCAGGATCACATCCGAACTGGGTATCATCATCGACTCCTTGGTGGGCGGGTGATCCCCGACAAGTATACTCAGTCTAGGTGCACCGGCATTTTCTGCAGGGTCTCGAAGGTAACATAACCTCTATTCGTGCAGTCGAGCGTGCGCCACCCCCAGGCGAAAAAGCCTTTTTAACTCATGGTCGTGGATTACGCCACGAAAAGGTCGCTGGGGTTAAAGGTTAAAACATGTTGGATTTAGACACCCTCAAAGAAGGTCGGATGACCCGCAAAGACTTGGAGACCATACTATCCCAAGACGGGGTTCCGGATGAACTGTTTGTGACCGCAGGCAAGCTTCGTAACCACCAATCAGGCAGAGAACTCCGCTTCTACTATCCCAAGCCCCGCTTCCCCAGCGTCTCGATCACGGGGTCCAGCTGCGCGTTGAGGTGCAAGCACTGCGGCGGCCACTATCTGGCCGGGATGCGGGGGGCCGAGACCCCCTCGAAGCTGAAGGCGTTCTGCGCCGCCCACGAGGCCGACGGGGGCTTGGGCGTCCTCGTGAGCGGGGGCTCTGATCTCCAGGGGAGGGTGCCCCTCGGGAGATTCTACGGAGCCCTTGGCTGGGTGAAGGAGAACACGGGGCTCATCGTCAACGTCCACACGGGGCTGCTGGATTCGAGGCAGGCGGAGGAGATCGCATCCACCGGCGTGGACATCGTGTCCGTGGACGTGGTGGGGAGCGACGAGACGATCAGACGGGTCTACGGCCTTGATGCGACGGTGGAGGACTACGCAGAGACCCTGAAAGCCCTCAGGGATGCTAGTGTGGCCAACGTCGTCCCCCACATCTGCGTGGGCCTCGACTTCGGCGAGGTTCGAGGCGAGGCGAGAGCCATCGAAATAGCCAGCGAGATCGAACCGGAGATCATCGTGATCTTGGGGTTGATACCCACAAAGGACACCGCCATGGAGGCCGTCGACCCCCCGTCGAGCGAGGACCTGGCGAAGGTAGTTGCCGCAACCAGGCTGATGTCCCCTGGATCCAGTGTCGCAGTGGGATGCATGCGCTCCAGGGTGGACAAGGGAAGGGGTGAGGTGCTCGCGATCAGGGCTGGAGCCGACAGGCTGGTTATGCCCGCCAGTACAACGGTCAAGGCCGCGGCTGAGGCGGGCTTCGAGATCAAGCATCTAGACGGCTGCTGCTCTATTCCAGAGGAGTTCGAATATCGCGCATTAAGGGTGTAAATTTCAATCCGTCAGAGCGTGAGCCTTCTATTTGCTGTATGTCCATTCGTCACCCGAGTACTGCGCCCTCAGACGGTCAGCCGTGGCACGCTCGTAGGGGGACAAAACCCCCGGCTCAAAATCTAGGTTCAAGGCCTTTGCGAATCCCATGGCCAGAGCCTCGGCGGCTTCATCGAAGGGTACGATTCGGCCTACCGCCTCGTCCAACGCTATAGCCCTCTGACGGAGCTTGCCCCGGAGCCTGTGCCGGTCCTGCTCCGACAAGGCCAGCACGTCGGCGAGACGTGATGCGTCGCCCTTGAGCGGCAGCGCACCGTGCTGAAGGACCACTCCCTCTCTGCGGACCTGGGCGCTGCCGACCAGTTTACGCCCGAGCGCCGTCACCTCGTAATGGGAAGGTACGTCAAAACAGGCGGCGGATTTTTCGATCTGACCTGTGGGCTCCATGCGATCGGCTTGAACGACGTCGCCTTTGAGGGATCGGAGGCCTTCAACCAGTCCTTGACTCAGCCTGCGATACGATGTCAGGATGTCCCCCGCCACCCGGGCCTCCCCCTGGGGGGCGACGACGCTGTATGTCAACTCGTCGATGTGGAGGATCGCCCTCCCGCCCGTCGGCCGTCGCACCCATGAGTATCCTTTCCGTCGACACACTTCGAGGTCGATCTCGTCATGCAGTGGTTGAGCGTACCCGACCGACACGCAGGGCGGGTCCCAGCCGTAGAACCTCAGAGTGGGAGGAATCTTTTTCCCGGCCACGGACTGCATGATGGCCTCGTCGATGGCCATGTTGGTGGCTCCGTCGGAGAACCCCGTATTCAGCAACCGCCAGGTCGAGTACGGTAATTCATCGTTATTTTTCATTGCCTTTTAACTCCAGCAGTCTGGCCTCCTTCTCCGCTTCCCCGACGGTGAGCCTCCTGGGGTAGTTATAGAATGGGCCGGACGGCCTCTCGTTGTAGTAGGGTCTGTTGCAGCCTGGGCAGCCGCTCGTCCGAAAGGCTTCGCCATCTTGAAGCATTCTCGCCTTGGTTTCCTCGTCTATCCCGAATCCCGTTATCCTTCCCTCATCGTCAAACTCCATGCCGTGGATACTCGCAAGCCCCCCCGTGATGAGGTGACGCGCGAGCTGGATCCTCCTATATGCGTCCAAGGGAGGCTGCGGCTGCCGTGAGAGCGCTGTGCCCGGGATGGGGGTGAACGCGAACAAAGCTGTGTATACCCTCATGTCCTTGAGCCGCTGTATGATCCCCACGGCTTCTCTCTCGGTCTCCCCAAAGCCGATGATCAGGTTGGAGAGTACCCTAAGGGCTCCGAAGACCTCTACGGCCGTGCTCAACGCCTCGAAGTGTTTCTCCCATCGGTAGGGCCCCTTCGTTTGCGCTCCCTTTACTCTATCGAAAAGCTCCTCGGTGGCTAAATCAAGGGGGATCCCGATCATGTCAAGCCCTCCTGTCTTGAGCTCCATCATCTGGGCTCTCGTCAGGGGCGATGTGTCGATGGACACGGGGATCTCCCGGACCTCTTTGATCTTTCTTAGGAGGGCAAGGGCGTCGTCGAAGAAGCCCGGATAGTTCACTG
>JAUVHT010000137.1 GCA_030593155.1 Candidatus Bathyarchaeota archaeon | reverse complement strand
CAAGGCGGTTACGACCTCACGAAAAGGGGTGACTCTCTCCCTCTAAAAAATCTGGCGAGTGGGGAATCCGGACGAGGCTGGATCTAATTCTTCCTCGACTTTATTCTCTATGAAAAATTCCAAAAAGAATATTATTCCCTTCTTTTCTATTGTAAGCATGCTTCCCGAGTTAGACACAATCGCCTCTAGGCGGCGCGCCCTCGGACTCACCCAGACCCAACTCGCGAAGAAGGCTGGGGTGAGCCAGTCTTACATCGCCAAACTGGAGGCGAAGAACATCGAGCCCTCCTACTCGAAGGTGAAGGCCATCCTCGAGGTCCTCAACGGCCTGGAGCAGGGCAGGGAGACCAGGGTGGAGGAGATCATGACCACGAAGATCATCAACGTGCAGCAGAACGAGGTCATCCAAAAGGCCGTTGACATCATGCGGGACACGGGGTTCTCCCAGCTCCCCGTCATGGATGAAGACAGGCCCGTCGGAAGCATCACGGAGAGGACCATCATCGACCGGATAACATCGACAGAAGAAGACGGCCCAGTCACGGAGATGCCCATATCAGAGGTCATGGACGACCCGTTCCCCCAGGTGGGAGAGGACGCCCCCGTCTCCATAATCGCGGGCCTGCTCAGGATCTACCCCGCAGTGATGGTCTACAACAAGGACAAGATAACCGGCATAGTCACGAAGGCAGACCTTCTGAAGATATTATAGGGCTATGTTCTAATGTAAAATGGGGTTTGTTGGAAAACCGGAGCCTCAGACCACGATCATGGTAAGGGTGGAACGGACCTTGTCCAGTCGCCTGACCTTCCAGCTGATGGTGTCCTTGAGGTCTTGCATCGTTTCCGTCCCTATGCGGGCGATGATGTCGTATACGCCGTAGACCATGTGGGCCTCCTTGACCTCGGGGATCGCCTTGAGGTCCTTCAAAACCTCGCTCTCCGAACCAATCTCAGCGTTGATCAGGACGAATGCCGTCGCCAAATCGGTTCACCTCGAACACTTTAAACGCCCACGGATACTTAACATTTGCTAGAATCTGGTACTAAGATTATCTAGACCACATTTCCATGAAAAAATCGATGATACGACATTGATGAAGATAAATAAGACCCATCAAGTTCCACTGCATCGAGATAATAGATATAGAAACGCCGCACTAGGGAGAAAATGAACGATATGTCTGCCCTGACACTAGCCGGAAACAAGATAGAATGCAAGCTGGTGATCTTCGACCTATCGGGCACCCTGGTCAACACGAAACCCCGATTCCGGAGCCTCGCAAGGGCGAGAGCCCAGGCGCTAGGGAAGATCACGGGGGAAAAGGTCGTGGAGAGATGGGCGGAGGCCTCGGGAGTGACCCTCGGATCATGGGAGTACGACGAGGATGGCCCCCTAGCCAGGGCTTCACGGAGAGAAGACATCACCGTCGCAGCCACTGCCCTGTACGCTTCCGGACGCGGATGGCGAGAAGCAAAGGAGCTGGCAGAACACGCCTACGCAGAGGCCGACGAACTTCTTGCTCAGACTTACACGCCGGCTCTATTCGACGAGGTGGAGGACGCCCTGAAGAGGCTGAGAAGATCCGGGTTAGCGCTCGCCGTCGCAACGAACGATCGCAGAAATGTGGCGGAGGAAGCCTTGGAGGCTACGGGGGTGCGCGACTTGTTCCGAGCCGTGGTGGGCGCGGATGAGGTGGAGAACCCCAAACCCTCCCCCGAGATGATCCTCCTGGCTTGCGAGAGATGTGGGATTTCCTCCCATGAGGCTGTCTACGTGGGAGATCACCCCGACGACATGAAGGCTGGAGAAAGAGCCGGAGCGAAGGTCCTCGTCGCGGTGAGCCCTGGATCGAAGCCATCGCCAGAGCTCGTCGAACTCGCCGACATCTACGTCGAGTCAGTCAGCGATTTTCAGAAACCATGATCGGCCCTGCAACCCTCGCGAAATAGTGACGACCGTACGAGAGGCTTAAGAATTCAGGGGACAATGTCAGAGCGAGAGACATCATGATCCTCGAAGACGCCCTGACCTCCAGGGAGATGAAAGCCGTGGAGATGAACGCCGAGTACCTCGGGGTCTCCAAGCTCCAGCTCATGGAGAACGCAGGCCGGGCGGTGGCAGAAGCGGTCAAGGAGAGATTCGGTAAGAATTCCAAGGTCACGGTCGTATGCGGCCTGGGAGGGAACGGCGGAGACGGGTTCGTGGCCGCCAGACACCTCGCCGGAGCAGGGTACAACGTCGGGGTCATCCTCCTCGGCAGGCCCGAGAACATCCGCTCAGAAGAGGCAGATCACAACTGGAAAGCCATACACCAGATGAGGGACAGCCTTGATATCTCCGAGATCCACGACTCCGCGGAGATCGAGCCGTTGAAGGGTGACATCGTCATCGACGCCCTGATAGGAACCGGCGTGAGAGGCACCCTATCGTCCCCCTACAAGGAGATGGTCGGGGCCATCAACGACGCAAAGGGGTTCAAGATCGCCGTGGACATTCCCACGGGCGTCGAATCCGACACGGGAGACGTCCACGGCGTAGCCGTATCCGCAGACGTGACCCTGACATTCCACAAGCCAAAGACCGGCCTGACAAAGGAGAGTACGAACATAGGTCAGCTATTGACATGCCCGATAGGAGTCCCACCGGAGGCGGAACTATACGCCGGGCCGGGCGACGTGTTCCTGACCGTGAAAAAGCGGGCCCCCGACGCCCATAAAGGAGATTTCGGGAGGCTCCTCGTCATCGGAGGCAGCGAGACGTACTCGGGAGCCCCCGCCCTGACGGCTATGGGGGCCTACGCCGCCGGCGTCGACATCGTATACGTGGCGGCGCCCGAGACGGCCGCCCCGATTGTCGCTGGGTTCTCCCCCAGCATCATCACTCTGAAGCTGAAAGGCTCTAGGTTGACATCCCGGAACCTGGACAAGCTGGAAGAGTTCTACGAGAGGGTAGACGCGGTCGCCATCGGCCCCGGACTGGGGGTGCACAACGAGACCGCGGGGGCCGTGAGAACCATAATAGGGGACATAGAGGAACGCCGCCTGCCCGTGCTCCTGGACGCCGACGCCCTGAAGAGCTACCCGCAAAGGGAGAAGATATCCACGGAGGCCATGTTCACCCCCCACGAGAAAGAGTTCGAGATCCTGACCGGGAA